>CASQEL010000068.1 GCA_949427775.1 uncultured Desulfovibrionaceae bacterium | reverse complement strand
ATTCCGCTCGTTGTTGCGGGACTGAACGGTTCCGCCGTTATTGCGCCCGTTCTGCTGGGGCGTCTGCCCCAGCCGGAAATCGAGATCGTCAATGCGGAGCAATGGCTTGGCCCGCAGGCGGTAGAGGCGGCACGCACCGCTTTGCGGCTTGCCGGAAAGGACGCGGGCGGCTTTTTTCTGCTGCCGCGCTTTGCACCGGGCAGCCTTCCCCACATTGAAGGGGCTTCTCTGGGCTTGCCGCTGGCAGTGGCCGCCCTGCGTCTGTGCGCGGGCAAGTCCATGTCTGCCGGTATCGTCATGACCGGGAAGGTAGACGAACAGGGCAATGTCCTTTCCGTTGGTCATTTGCCCGAAAAACGGATGTGCGCCCGTAGCGGAGACTACCCGGCTCGTCTCTTTTTGTATCCGGCGGACAATCAGAGTAATATTGATACAGAACCGTTGCCCGAAAGTCTGCCGATCAGTCATCTGGAGGACGCGGACGCGCTGCTCGATCTCCTCGAAACGACCGATGCCGCAAGCATTGCCGCGCGTCTGTCCCTGTGGCGCGGCAGCCCCGCGGAATTCTTTTCCTGGTTGAACAGCACTACGCTGGCGGAAGCGGCGCAGATACGTCTGCTTGAGCTGGCCAGACAGCAGGGCTGGTGCGTCGCCTGTTCCGATGCCGCGTGTTCCGCAGCGCTGGATGCGCTTGAGCCGTACTGGGAAAAGATTCGCCACAACAATACGCTGTGCTGCCTGTTGACGGAACTTTTTCCCCATGACAGGGTCGAGGCCCTGCCCGCTTCCCCCGGTCTGCTGGCCCTTGTGGACAAATGCAAGACACAGGCCAACCATCGCGGGGCGAATATCGCTCAGTGGATCAGCCTGAGCGAGCGCTGTCTGAACGAACTGGACAACATCCCTTTGCTTGCCAAGGAGACAACGGACATACGAAACAAGATTGGCGACGAGCATAATGCCTTCCGTTTCCTGCCCTCGGATATTCCGCAAGACTGGCTGGAAAGGGTGAAGAGCTTTGCCGCACTCGCCCAACATCCGGATCTCGGAAAAATCTACGGTTTTCTGACGCAGCATTACGCCTTTTGCGGTACGTATGACGAGGCGCTCGACTGTGCGCAGATATCCCTGAAAAATTTTACGGATGCGAAGAATCGCAAGCGCCGTCACATCGACCGTATCTACATTTTTCTGGACAGCGGTCGCCCCGACGAGGCGCGCCGGGAACTGGCCGGGATTCTCGGCAAGGGCGAGGCGGACGATACGCTTGCCGGGCAGGTTGCCCGACAGGACGATGCCTATGTGCATGCGGCCTTTGCCCGCCTTTGCCAGAGCCTGCCCCATGAGCTGGGGGATTATCCCGTGGCGGAACTCCTTGCCGGAGTGGCAACAGGAAAGCATCCGTGGCAGCTTTGGGCCTGCAACTGTGGCCGACTGCTGTCACATGATCAGCCTGAGCTTGCCAGGCGCTGTCTCGAAATTTCGCTGGATATCTGCCTTGCCGATTCCGAGAGCTTCACCCTGCATTCCATGGCCCTGATGCCCCTTGCCGCGCTCTATGCCGCCCGCCTTGCTCCGCAGGTGGAGATTCTGGATCAGACGGACGATGTTCTGCGCCATATGAAACGCCATTGCGCTGACGGGCAACTCCATGCACCGCATTTTTGCCCGCTTTTCGATCTGCCGACTCGCGCGGCCGTCCTTGAGGAGGTTGCCGCCCGTACGGCGCGCTATTTCCCCTTCAACTACCGCTAGTGGTGCAAGCATTTGAAACGTCCCGCCGCGCATAGTGCCGGACATGCCGAACAAGCTCAAAAGGAAATTGTATGACCGCACTCCCGAAACCCGTCAGCCAGCTTCATGATGCCCTTACCGTCTGCCTTGCCATGTCGGATCTGACCATCGGTCTGCGGGAGAGCATGAACAACCTGCAACGCGCGCTCTTGAAGAAATATGCGTCCCCGGACAGCTTGCCCGCGCCGGAAAAACCGCTGTTTGCCAGCAAGAGCACGCCCCCTTCTCGACAGGCGCAACAGCGTATCGAGGAAAGGCTTGAGGCACTGCTGAAAGAAATTCAGTACGCCACGGCGGACGGCAAGGATCCCGGATCATTGGAAGCAGATCTGCGCGCGCTGGCCCAAGATGACCCTGTCTGGGAAACGCGCATCGGGGAAGCGCGCCGCAAGGGCGAAAATGCCGCACGTGAGCGGGCGCATCTCGACAAACTACTACAAAATGACCTATGTTCCGAGGTCATGATACGCTACTGGCGGGAATTGCCGCAGCGGGCAGGCTGGTTCAGAAAAAAGGCTGCGCGGCAAATCAAATGGATTGCAGGCAAGCAGTGGCAACGTCACCTTAACAGGGACGGATTGCAGGCGGCGTTGCAGTGGCATGCCAATGCTCAGAAAATTTTCGGCAATATTCTTGACGATCCGGAATATGTGCAACCCACCTCGCGGACGGCCATTCCCGGGGATACCGATCACCGCCTGACACACATGCCGCCCGCACAGCGCTGGTTCATTTATATCGACGAAAGCGGGCAGCGTTTCAGCACGGACGAAAGCGGCAGCGAGGGCTACGTCGTCGCCGTCTGCACACGGGACGGCGAACCTCTACCGCATCTGAAATTGCACTGCACGGAATCGACCTCTCGCGTGCTGCCCACCTTTGCGGAACTGTTGCGCCAGCCTTGCGGCATTCTCGGCCTGTCACAGTCCGCACTGAAAATTCAGAGCCGCGAGGGTTGGCTGCAATCCGTTCGCGAACTTGTCAAATGGGTGTGGCGTCTGCTCCCCTTGCCGGTCAACGGTCAGCCCTCACAGCTTTCCATTTGTATTGAGCAGCGAGGCCAGTATACGGCAGAAACGGTAACAGACTTCGGTGAAAAGATGCTCCAGGCAGAACTGACTCGCGAAGACCCCGAACGTGCCGAAAAAATCCGTATCCAGCAACTCGAATTTACCGACAAGAACAATCCATACTGCGCTTGGGCCGATGTGGTTTCCTACTGCTGGCAAAGCAAACAGCCCGACATCCGGGCCGCCCTGAAGGAAAGCGGCCTGCTGGATTCCTGCCTTGTGCGTCTGGATGCGCCCGTCCTGTCCCTCTGTCATAACGTCATGATCGGCAAAAATCCTGACGCTTCGGACTGGCAGCAGCTTGTGGAAGCCAACCTGCGGCCCGGACTGCTTGTCTCCCACGCGCTGGAGGTGCTGCAACGGCGTTGCCAGGCGGATGTGGCCCTCTGGGAGCCATACGCACGGGCCATGCAGGACTACCTCCTGAACAAGGCATACGAATTGCCCGTGCTGGAAGGCATGGCCCAGTGGCTCTCCGCCATGCGGACAGACGATCTTGCCACAAATTTTTTCTGGCTTGCCGCCCGACTGGCACATCTCAACCACAAGGGCGACGCCGCCAGCGACGATCTGAACGAAGTCAAATGTCGACTTGCCCGTCTTGCGCCGCAAATGGGAACCCTTGATCCCGTGGCGGAGCTGCATGTAGCCTTGCGGCTGGCCGTGAGCGATGCCAACGCCTTTTCCTTTGCCCGGGCTGAGGCCCGCCTTGCGCCATGGAACCCCGATGAAAACGGTCGCCTGACCGGGGCGGCTCTCTGGGATGGCAAAATTCTGAGCAGTCTTGGCCAGTATCGCGCCTTCCAGCGGGATCTTGCCGGGGCCTGCCGCTTTTTCCGGCAGGCGTTGCAGCAGTTCGCCCTGCTGCCGGAAGACGAGGCCCGGCGGCAGTCCGCACAGACGCAAACCTATCTGGCCATTGCCTGCATGGACAGGCCCAACGTGGACGACACCGAAGCGCGCCGTCTGGTGGAAGCCGCTCTGGGGCGGGACATTCCCGCCTTTGCCGCCTGCATGGCAGGTGCGGAGGGCATGAAGAACCGCTACGGCCACTATTTGCTGACGCGCTATCTCTCCCGCCGGGGCACGGCGGAGGAGCGCGCCATCTATCTGGGCAAGCAAGCGCGCTGGGCGCGCCTGGGCAGCGGCTTTGCCGCCGGGCATCCTTGGCCGATTATTCAGTATCACCGCTGGCTCATGACCGACCGGGATGACATCGACCTGCGCAAGGCTTTGGTTGAAAGTATCGGACAAGCAATGGGCGATGCCGGCATGTTGACTGTGGAAATCATCACCTGGGCCATTGCCCTGTCCATGGGCGCACTACGTCCCGACATGGGGGGGGTAAGGCGTCGCCTGCATGAGCTTGCGGCCATCCTGCCGGACAGCGAGCCCCTCATCCGGCAACTTCTTGCCGTGGAAAGCCCGGATGAACGGCTGGCCCAGTGCGTTCTGCCGTTCAATTATTGTTGATGCTGCTCGCTCCCCCCACAGGAACGAAGACAACGAGCAACTTGTTTTGTATATTTTATAATTATTTTAGTATATTATACACTTTCAAAAGAGACATGGGCATTTTTGGCACAACAAAGTTGCAATTTCAGCATAAATTTTATCGGACAGTAATGATGCTGACATGTTTACCGCCTCAGCTCTTTTGAATCTTGCGTTGCTTTGGTGTATGATTGCGGCGAGAACCTGATGCCATCGCAAGGTGACATGATAAACATGCGGGAGCGGGCGGCCGCCGCGAAGGCATAAGCGCAATACTGGACAGGACCGTCCGGGATCGGTAACATTCCGCCGCACGTTCGCCGCGTCGATGGTGTTCCGGAGCGGATTCGCCTTGAAATTGCCTTCAATTTCAATATCGATCCGGCTCTTGACATGTGGCGGGAACGTGAATTCGCGTTGTTTTCGGGCGCGGGCGTCAGCTTCGGCTGCCGCGCGGAGCATTGTATATGTAGAGGATACGAATCTGCTCCGGCCTGAAACCAGAGGCAGTATGTCGCAAGCAACTCCCGAAGGAGAGTCCATATGCCGAAATATGGCGCGCTGATTTTGGCCGCGGGCAAAGGTACTCGCATGCATTCCGACAAGCCGAAAGTATTGCAGACATTGCTCGGCGAGCCCATGCTCCGTTTCGTGGCGGATGCCTTGCGCCCGCTCTTCCGGGATGCCGTCTGGACCGTCATCGGGCATCGGGCCGACATGGTGCGGGCGGCATTTGGGGATGAGGGACTGCATTTTGTGGTGCAGGAAGAGCAACTCGGCACGGGGCACGCGCTTATGCAGGCGCTCCCTGCTCTGGAAGATGCCGGATGCACTCATGTGTTGGTAGTGAACGGCGACACGCCGTTGCTCGGCGCCCGGCTGCCGGAAATGTTTTTGCGCGAGTCCGAGCAGGCGGATTTGTCGTTCGCCACCATAACCTTGCAGGATCCGGCGGCGTATGGTCGCGTGGTACGCCACCACGGCCGGGTTGTCGCCGTGGTGGAGGCAAAAGACTACGATGAAGATTTGTACGGACCGGAACCCAAAGAGGTCAACGCCGGACTGTATTGCCTGAACCTTGCCATGGTGCGGCAGCTCTTGCCCCACCTGACCAATGCCAACAAAAGCGGCGAATACTATATCACGGATCTTATCGGACTGGCCGTGGAAAATCAGTATACGGTGCGCGGCGTGGAATGCGGCGACGATCCGAATCTCTTCGGCGTCAATTCGCCGGTGGAACTTTCCCGCTCCGAGGCGCTGCTGGGCCTGCAACAGGTGCAGAACCTGCTGCAATCCGGCGTCATTCTGCACGCGGCCGAGCTGATCCGCGTCAGTCCGCGCGCGCGCATAGAACCCGGCGCGGAGCTGTACGGGCCTTGTGAAATCTACGGTTGCAGCCGCGTGGCGCGTGGCGCTTGTATCGAATCGCACTGTGTTCTGCGCGACGCCGTCGTGGCCGAAGGCGCGGTCATCCGTTCCTTCAGTCATCTGGAAAAGGCGGAAGTGGGGCCGGGAGCCCTGGTCGGCCCGCACGCGCGTCTGCGTCCGGGAGCCGTTTTGGAAGCGCGCGCGCATGTGGGCAACTTTGTGGAATTGAAGAAAGCCCGCTTGGGTCAGGGGGCCAAAGCCAATCATCTCAGCTATATCGGGGATGCCGAGGTCGGGGAGGGCACCAACATCGGCGCGGGCACCATCACCTGCAATTATGACGGCACGAACAAACACAAGACAGTGATAGGGCCGAGGGCGTTCATCGGGAGCAACACGGCTCTGGTCGCTCCGGTCAGTGTGGGAGAACAGGCTCTGGTCGGCGCGGGGTCGGTAATCACCAAAAATGTTCCGGACAATACGCTGGCCGTTGCACGCGGACGACAGACCAATCTGCCGCGCAAAAGCTGACAGTCTGTCGCCTATAAGGCAAAAAGAGCGTCAATCCGTGATGGAGTGAGCGATCCGCCTTGCGTTCAGAAGCCGTGAGTGATAGTGTTCTTCTCATGGAACTCCTCGATCTTTTAGAAAACCGTGTCGCGGGTCTGATGGCGGAAGTGGATCGGTTGCGGGCCGAAAACAGTCGGCTTCGTGAAGATGTTGTCGCCGCCGAATCTCTTCTCGCCACCTCTGAAGAGGAAAAACGCGCGCTGAAGGAATCCCTCACCCAGGAGCAGCAGGTGAAGGACGCCGTGCTGCAACGCATAGACGGATTGCTGCAACGTCTGAAGGACTATGGCAGTGACGGGTAAGGCGGCCTGTGAGCGCAATGCAGACTTTCGAACTTACGGTTCTTGGACAGGATATAGCCTTTCGCGCGGGAGCCGATCAGGAACGCGTGGAAAGCGCCAAGGCCCTTGTCGAAGAACGGTATGAAAAGCTGAGGTCTCACGGAGGACACAACAGCAAGGAAATTTTGCTGACCTTTCTGGTGCTTGGGCTTGCCGATGACCTGTTACAGTCGCACAAGCAGTTTGCCGATGTGCGGAGTCGCATCGATGCGCTGCTCACAAAAATAGAGGATACGGCGTAACATTGTTGCGCATATCTCCCTGGGGTGTTCGTGATGGATGTGCTGGTGCTGACCTTACAAGCATAAAAACGGGAGCCGGGGTTTCTCTCTGGTGTGCATGCCCGGCCTGCCGGGAAGCCTGAAAGGGAGAACTTGGCGCCCACCTGGGTAACCAGGTTCTGCACTGCGTGCTTCACACGGCGCCCTGGGGTTTTTTACAACCTCTTTAGTGTGCTTTTCCAGGCCGCAACCGTATTTTGCTTCTTGTTCGAGAGCAAAAGGGATGTTTCGCGTCTTTTTTGCGGAACAATGCGGTTTCCTTCCCATCTTCCAGATCCTGTCTTCCGGGTAAAATTGTTGCGGCGTCGTCGCCGCGGTTGTGGGGCTGCGCGTGTTTTCGGTCGACGCCGATACCGCCGCCGGGCGTTGCCTTTCGGGAGATGTCCGCGCTGTGCCCTCGTGTCGGAGCCGCCCCGGCGTCGTGCCGGGGCTTTGCGGCCCGTGATCATAATAGGGAGGAATAAGGCCCATGGAATTCATGGACATAGTCATTGCCGTTGTGGGGGTGATCATAGGCGGCGGCGCGGGCGCTGTGCTGCACAAGACGATCGCCGCCAAACGCGTCGGAGACGCGGACGAATTGGCCAAGCGTATCGTGGAGGAAGCCCGTAAAGAAGCTCAGGCGCAGAAAAAGGAAATTCTCATCCAGGGACAGGATGATCTGTTTAATCAGAAGCGCGAGATGGAAATGGAGTTCAAGGAGCGTGAGCGCGAACTCAAAGCCCGCGAGCGCAAATTGGAAGAAATCGGCGGGCGTCTTGAGGAAAAGCTCGAAAAGGCCACGGAGAAAGAACATGAGATGTTGGCCGCTGAAAAGGAATTGACCCGCAAGGAACGCCAATTGGCGGAATCTGAGGAATATCTGACTATTCGCATCAACGAGCAGGAACAGCGCCTGCAGGAAATATCGGGATTGACGGCCGAGGAGGCCAAAGCCCGGCTGTTTGAAGAAGTGGAGGCGCGCACCCGTCACGAAGCGGCCCGGATGATTCGACTCATTGAAACGGAAGCCCGGGAAACGGCGGATCGCAAGGCCAAGGAAATCATCTGCAATGTCATTCAGCGTTATGCGGGCGACTATGTGGGAGAACAGACGGTCACTGCCGTGACGCTGCCCAGTGAAGATATGAAAGGCCGCATTATCGGCCGCGAAGGGCGCAATATCCGTGCCCTTGAAGCGGCGACCGGTGTGGACCTTATCATAGATGATACACCGGAAACAGTCATCCTGTCAGCCTATAGCCCGTTGCGGCGTCAGATCGCCAAGATGGCGTTGGAACGTCTTATTCAGGACGGCCGCATCCATCCGGCCCGTATCGAGGATATTGTCCAGAAGTGCGAACAGGAATTGGACGTGCAGGTCCGGGAAGTGGGCGAACAGGCTACGTTTGATGCCGGCGTGCACGGCATTCATCCGGAAATTATCCGCCTTCTCGGACAGTTGCGCTACCGCACCTCCTTTACGCAGAACGTGTTGCAGCATTCGCTGGAAGTGTCCGCCCTCTGCGGCATGATGGCCGCGGAACTGGGGATGGACGTCAAAAAAGCCAAGAGGG
>CASQEL010000067.1 GCA_949427775.1 uncultured Desulfovibrionaceae bacterium | reverse complement strand
GTCCAAATCAGATGCATATCGTTATGGCTTGCAATAATTTGACGACACTATCTAGTACACAGAAACATCTAAAGTTTCTGTGTACTAGCCACCATGCGAGAGCATGGCGCGGCGGCGTAGTCGCCGTGAATGAGCCGAAAACCGCGTTTTTCGGCGAATGATCTTGACGCAAAATACGAAGTATTTTGTGTTATGCGGTACTAGTTCTCATAACGGCCTTCCCCTCTTTCGCAAGATCCTCCCCATGGTCCCGGTACAGCGGAAGGAGGAGGTCGGCGGAAACCGCACTACAGAATATAACGCCCCAAATCTTTATCCGCGCGAACGTCTTCCAGGTGTTTGGAAACATAGTCCTTGTCGACAACGACTTCCGCACCGGGACGATCCGGAGCGTCAAACGAAATGTCCGCCAAAATCTTCTCCATGATGGTATACAGCCGCCGTGCTCCGATATTTTCCGTCTGCGCGTTGGTTTCTTCCGCAAAGGCGGCGATTTCCTTCAGACCGTCCTCTGTATAGCTGATACGCACATGTTCTGTAGCCAGCAGAGCGCTGTATTGCCGGGTAAGAGCATTGTCGGGCTCCGTCAAAATGCGCAAAAACTCTTCCCGTCCCAGAGCCTGAAGTTCCACCCGCAAGGGAAAACGCCCCTGAAGCTCCGGCACGAGATCGGAAGGCTTGCTGAAATGGAACGCCCCGGCGGCGATAAACAAAATATGATCCGTGCGCACCATACCGTACTTGGTGTTGACCACGCTGCCCTCCACAATGGGCAGCAGATCCCGCTGCACCCCCTCGCGAGACACATCCGAGGAGCGGTGTTCGGAGGTACTGGCGATTTTGTCGATTTCGTCAATGAAAATGATTCCCGTCTGCTCCACACGTTCCCGCGCCCGCTCCGCCAACGCATCCTGGTCGACCAGTTTCCCCGATTCCTCCTGTACGAGCACATTGAAGGCCTCGCGGATTTTCATCTTGCGGCGACGGGAACGCGGGGGAAACGCTTTGCCGAAGATGTCCTTGACCTGATTGCCCATCTGCTCCATACCGGGAATGGCAAAAATATCTATGGAAGGTCCGCCCTGTTCCGTCACTTCCATTTCCACTTCGCGATCATCCATAAATCCCTGGCGGAACTGGGTACGCAATTTTTCACGGGTGGAGTCGCGCGTGCCGTCTCCTCCGAACGAAGCGGGCAGCAGCAAATCCAGCAGGCGGGACTCCGCCGCGCTCTCCGCCGCCGCCTTGACTCTGGCGTTTTCTTCTTCCCGAACAAGATTGACGCCGATCTCCATAAGATCACGGATCATCGATTCGACATCCCGCCCCACATAGCCGACTTCCGTAAACTTGGTGGCTTCCACCTTATAAAACGGCGCGCCGCTGAGTTTGGCCAGACGCCGGGCGATTTCAGTCTTGCCTACCCCAGTGGGACCCATCATGATAATATTCTTGGGGGCGACTTCATCCCGTAATTCCGCGGACAGGCGCTGTCTGCGCCAGCGGTTGCGCACCGCCACCGCTACCATGCGTTTGGCCTGTTCCTGACCCACAATATATTTGTCCAGTTCAGCGACTATTTCACGAGGCGTCAGTGTGCTCATGGTTTCTCCTCAAGTATAATTTTTGTATAGTAAGTCTGGTTGGGGCGCTTGCCAATCCCCGTCCCTTCACATTCTTCAGCCAATCCACGCGCCGCTATGCTATCTTGCAGGAAATTATGGATATCGCTCAGACAGATTTTGCGTTGACACTGCTGTTCATTCTGGGATGCGCAGCACAGACGCTGCAGATGCTCCGACCCGGCGGTCGCATGACGGCATGTGCCGCCGTCGGTATTGTCCTTGTTCTGTCCTGTGCCGTTCGAGATCGGGATTGGACGCTGCTGACAGGTCAGGCGCTCGTCGCCATTCTCCTCTGGTTCCGGAGAGAAAAACCATGAATACCCGTACCGGAGCCCGACTGAAATTGTGCGCCGCCGTGCTGCTGCCGTGCGCGCTTTATGCGCTGTTCCGTCATTATGATCTGGGCAACGCCGTTACCGAAGCATGGATGGACAGCAACGTCCGTGGACAAGGGCCGCGCGGCGTCGCCGCCTATGTGGGGCTGGTCGCCGCTCTGACAGCCATGGGTGTCCCCCGACAGATCCTCAGTTTTTTGGGAGGCGCTGTCTTCGGGCCGCTTCACGGGGCTGTGGGCCACAGTCGGGACGACACTGGCCTGCGGCATGACCTTTACCTACGCCCGCACCCTCGGGAGAGCCTGGATACAACGGCGTTTTTCGCAGAAAATCGCGAAATTCGATACATTTGTCTGCCGATCTCCCTTTCTTTTAACCACGACCGTCCGCATTGTGCCCTTGGGGAGCAACCTGCTGACGAACTTTCTGGCGGGCGTCAGCAGGATTCCCGCACTCCCCTTTCTGAGCGGCTCATGTCTGGGATTTTTCCTCCAAAACGGCATCTTCGCTCTGATGGGCAGCGGATGCACCGTTGCCGCCCCCTGGCGCATCGGATGCAGCGTTCTGCTGTATACGGTTTCGCTGGGGATGGGATTCCGGCTGTATCGGCGCTATCGACAAGAGGAGCGGACGCGTTGAAACAAAAAGCATGGCGCGAATCGCGCCATGCTTTTTGTTTCAAGAAGATGTTCCACTCAAGAACGCGTTATTTGAACGCCTTTTCAAAGTTGGGAACAACCTGTTTTTTGCGGCTCATCACGCCGTCCAGCCATACGGACTTGCCTTCGGGCTTCTTGCCGAAGGCTTTTTCCACGACAGCGGGATCGTCGGAAACGATCAACATTTCCGAGCCTTCCTTCATGATATCGGTCAGCAACAGGAACACGCTGTGGCGGCCTTCGCCCTTGACCCGGGTGATTTCTTCATACAGGCCGTCCTTGACCTTATCCAAAATGGAGAGATCCACGACTTCCAACTGGCCTATGCCGACCTTGTTGCCGTTCATATCGAAATCTTTATAGTCGCGGAAGACGAGATCCTTCATGGACGCGCCCTCAACGGCCGATTTCACCTTGAACATTTCCATCCCCAAAGCCATGACGTCGCTCACGCCGGCGATTTTCGCCAACGCTTCCACAGCCTTTTTGTCGGCTTCGGTGCAGGTGGGGGATTTGAACATCACCGTGTCGGACAGAATGGCGCAGAGCAGGCCGCCCGCAATATTTTTGGGGATTTCCACGCCATAAAAATCGTACATGGATTTGATGACGGTGCAGGAGCAGCCCACAGGCCACGTCCAGATTTCCAGAGGATTGGAAGTCGTCACATCACCGAGCTTATGGTGATCGACGATGCCGAGGATTTCCGCTTCGCCGATGCCTTTAGGGGCCTGGGCGAGATCGGAATAGTCGACGAGATACATTTTCTTCCCGGCCACGTCCGTCACCACTTCGGGAGCGGTCAGACCGAACTTTTCAAGGACGAACTTGGTTTCCGGGGTAGGTTCTCCCTGCGCGCCGGCTTTGGCGCTGATGCCGCGTTTGTTGTTCAGATCGGCAACAGCGATAGCGGAAATGATACTATCGGTATCAGGATTCATGTGCCCCATAACAAGTGCAGTCATAATCTCTAGTCCTCCATAGCGACGTTAGGTGCCGGGATACTGTCCGCCCATAACTGGCGCGCCCGGTTTGTTCTCTTTAGCACAAACACTTCCCTCTGCCAAGAGAAAGTGCCGAAAATAGCCGCTATCAATGCGTATCACGGTAATATACCAGAAAAAAGAAGAGGATTTTACAGATATAATATTGTTGGCGACAGGCACACATGCCCGACGACAATCCGTTCATCATTTTTGCCGGGATCGGGGATGCGCCTGATCATAGACACGCATCAGGTGTTCAAGGGTCAAGCGCGTATACCGCTGTGTCGTGGTCAGTCTGCGGTGTCCCAGCAACTCCTGCACGCTGCGCAGATCCGCTCCGGCTTCCAGCAGATGCGTGGCGAAAGAATGACGCAGACCATGCGGAGAAATCGCCGTCGGCAGTCCGGCCCTGGCGCACAGAACAGCGATGATCCGCGCAGCCTGACGGCGGTTCAACCGGGCGCCGCGCCTGCCCACGAACAGGGCAGGCTCTTGTGAGAGGGCCAGACAGGGGCGCACCCGCAGCCACCGGATGAGGGCTGCGGCGCTGGTGTCGGACAGCGGCGTCAGCCGTTCCTTGGAGCCTTTCCCCAACACGCGCAGCACTCCGGTTCGCGGTTCGACATCATCCACGTCGAGCGCCATAGCCTCCGACACCCGAAGGCCGGAGCCGTACAACAATTCCGCCAGCGCCACATCCCGCTGATGGAGGATCTTCTCCAGGGCTTCCCCCGAAGGCTCGATCGGCGCCTCGAGCAACGCAAATGCCTGATCGACGTTCAGGATATGGGGATGGCGGTGCTCCTGGCGCGGGTTACGTATGCCGGACGTGGGATCCGCAGCGATATGCCGCATCCGGAGCAGATAACGAAACAGGGAGCGTACCGCGGCCAACTTGCGGGCCATGGAACTTTTTGCCGTACCGGCATGAAAGAGCTCTGCCAGAAACCGCTGCACATGCCGCCGGGAGATCTCCCCGGGCCGCGCGAGATCGCAACCGACATCCCGCAAAAACATCTCAAATTGCGCCAGGTCGACGCCATACGCCCGCACTGTCGCCGGAGAGTGGCCCTTCTGCACGACGATCCACTGCAAAAAGGCCCGCACGACAGGAGAAGGAACCTCCTTATCTTTCACATCGATCGATGACATAACAACTGCCCGGCCTTGTTTTGGCAAGCTTCTTCATCTGCCCCGCGACCTGAGACATTTCGGCAAAATGTGTAAAACGACCGCTTTCATTGAGTACAACGGCAATGGACATGGACAACAAAGGATAGACATGCAGCTTTCCCTGTCGGTCGTGGGCTTCGATCGCGCCCCGTCGGCGATCTTCTTCATCATAGAAACCGGGCACAATGGCGTCGTAGGAAACGATCAGTTTTTTGCAGACTTCTTCCACGTACTCCACAGGCAGGATGAATACAAAATCATCGCCGCCGATATGTCCCACAAAGTTTGGTTTGACATCCATGGATGCCAGGGTGGTGATGATGACCCGCGCCGTCATGAACAGCGCCTCATCCCCTCGTGAAAAACCGTATTTGTCGTTGAATGATTTGAAATTGTCTATATCAATGTACCCCAGCGCAAAGTCCTGCCCGCTTTCAGTATACCGCTGGATGGTCTGCACGATGGATGTATTGCCGGGCAGTCTGGTCAACGGGTTGGCGTCCAAAGTTCTGGTGGAACGCCGGAGCGCCAGTTCGATACGGGAACGCATCTCCTCGTCGCTCATGGACAGCAGAATAAAATCGTCGATTTCCACCTGTTCCCAGTTGATGCTGTTTTTCAGCGTGTCTTCATCCAGCATCAATAACGCGCAGACCTGGCGATAGACGTTCTCTCCCTTGACCATGCGTACGACATCAAGACCGCCCGGTTCACCCTCGCGCACGCAGGTAATGAGCACATGGGGCGGCTCAGTGAACAGACATTCCAGAAGATACGTGTAGTTATTGAAAATCTGCCACACCGCCTCCCCGGCAGGCCATAACCCGCAAAGACGCTCCGCGAGCTCCCGATCTTCGCACAGCACGTATATCTGGACGGGATGACCGAATATGTCCCGCAGGTCATTGCGCATAGGCATCCTTTCAGGCTCAGGACTCATGAAAACGCCGTCCGCCGTCCAGAGATTCGGCGACCGAATCCAGCAGCGGACCGAGATATTCTTTGTCAAGTCCCAGAAATGTCAATGTTTGCGGATCGGGCTGGGGAATATTGCTGTCGCCTGCAAAGCCGCACTCGAATAACCGGGCAAAAAAATCTCCCACATGCACTACGCCGGGCATGAGTTTATTGTGCCGTGCCTGCATGGGATCATGATGCCAGGTAATGCCGTCCGTCAGCCCCGGAGGCAGATGCCAGTGCGTCGCCAACCAACGATTGATGCGCGTATGTCCGAAACCGAGCAGCAGGCGCTCCGCTTCATGATAAAAAACGTCTTCATTACGGACCAGCAATTCGATATCCCGACGGGCTTCCGGAATCTGCATGGCGGTGATAGCTTTGCCGAAATCGTGCAACAACCCCGCCAAGGCGTATTCATTCGCCTCGCTAAGGCCCATATGCCGCGCCAGGCTCCGGCAGGCGAGGGAACAGGCGACACTGTGTTCCCATAGTCCCACCATGCTTTTGCTCATCTGTTCGAACACCACAGTGGAAATTATCGCCCCTTTGACGACATTGAACCCCAGCAATACCAACGCATTCTGAATGGAGCTGATACGGCCGGGAAAACCGTAAATGGGAGAATTGACCAGTTTGAGAACTTTGGCGGACAATACCTGATCCCGACAGATAATATCGGCGATCTGTATCATGCTGACCTTGGGACTCGGGACATCCAAGAGCGCCATGGCCTCCCGGAGAACAGGGGGCAATGTCGGAAGATTCTTTGCGACAAGCAATCTGCCTTTATAGTTCGTCTCAAGATCGTGAGAGCACATTCCTTACCCAACCTGCCCTGTCATGCATCTGTTGTCCCCCTGCCGGTGCGCAAAGAAGCTTTTCTCACGGATTCGGGCGATTTTTGTCATCAATCCGTCCGCATACATAAGATCCTTTGCAGGGAGTATTTTTCTCTGCGACCAAATGCTTGTCAATGAGTATTTGGACATTCTCCGGTCAAAGCATACCATGCCGTCACATTTCGTTGTTTTCATAGAAGGCGCCCGGGAAACGCCTGACGAAGCCGTCCATCTCCAACGATACCAGCAAACCGCTCAAACGGGGAATCGGAATCTCCAAAAGCCGGCACAGCATATCCATGTGACATCTCCCCCTCGCCCTCAGCGTCTGCACAACGCGGGCAGCGTCACCGGCAAGCGGAACATCTGCCCCTTTTTTCATATCGGACGGCTTAGCTTCTTCTACACTGCCGGATCGTTTTTTTATCGGGAATTCCGCAACTTCCCCGGGCAGAGCCGTTTCCCGCGGCATGTCCGACGGGCTGATGCCGAACGCCTCCAACTGAGGCGCAAGATCTCTCAGGATATCTTCGGCGCTGAATATCGGATGCGCTCCTTGCCGAATCAGTTCCTGACAGCCGAAAGAAGACGAAGCAAATACCGCTCCCGGAATAGCGTACACTTCGCGGTTCTGCTCCAGCGCGAGGCGGGCTGTAATCAAACTTCCGCTGCGGGCGGCAGCCTCCACAACCAGCACGCCCAAGGAAAGTCCGCTGATGATCCGGTTTCGCACGGGAAAATTTCCGGCCAACGGCGGCGTGCCCGGCGCGAACTCCGTCACCACCAGGCCCTTCTCTTCCATCGTTCTGAATATATCTCGGTTTTTCTCCGGATACGGGACATTCAGACCAGTACCGAGCACGGCTATGCTTTTGCCGATCTCCCGCATGGCGGCGTTATGAGCCACACGATCGATGCCCAAGGCCATGCCGGAAACTATGGTCAGACCACATGCTGCAAGTCTGCGCGCAATACCGGATGCCGCACGCCCCCCTTCGGACGTGCAGCGGCGTGAACCCACAATCGCCAGACACGGCCCTGACAGCAACGTCGTATCGCCCCGACAGTACAGCATGGGCGGCGCATCCGGCAATTCGCGCAAACACCGGGGATACCGTGCGTCGTGCCACATCACGAGATGCGCGGAAGTACGCAATGCCGCGTCCCACTCCTCCCGGGCCGTGGTTCGCCAGGAACCGGCCGCGGCTTGTGCCGCCTTCTCGGCAGTCACTCCGGCTTCGGCCCAACGCGGGATATTTTGCAGTGCCGCGTAGGCCGACCCGAATGTTTTCAGAAGGCGTGTCCACGAACGCCCCCCGAGTCCGCGCGTGTGCCGCAACGCCATGGTAGCCCAAAGCTGCGCACGCCCCTCTTCATCCAGGCTGTCTCTCAGAAGAGGTGCAGAAGTCATGTCTCAGCGTTGATCGCGGGGTACGCGGCGCGCGGCTTCGGATTTCGGAAAATCCGTCACCAGAGCCTTATATTGCAGAGCCGCGTTTTCCTTATCTCCAAGCCGGTTATAGGTCATCCCCGCCTTGAGCAAGGCATCCGCGCTCTTGTGGTGGCGGGGATAGCGGGCCGTGACTTCTTTGAATTGCAGCAGGGCATCTCCATACTGGCGCTGCGCATACAGGCATTCCCCAATCCAGTAATGAGCATTGGGCGCGTACTTGCTTGAGGGATACGCCTGCAGAAATTCCCTGAACTTGATTTGCGCAGCCGCAGACTTGCCGGATGTGGCGAGGGCCAGAGCCGCTTTGTAGGCGGCTTCTTCCCCCTTGACGGGGGCAGCGGGTCCGGCGGTCTCAGGGGCGGAAACCGTCGGAACGCCGCCGGAGGTTTCGGGCGGCAGCGACAGCGCGGGGGACGAAGTCGCGGGCGGCAGGGACGGAGCGGCGGGCGACGGCGGAGTTGTCCCGGCGGACACAATTTTTCCCGTGCCAGGCGACGCCGCGGGCTGAGGCGCTGACGTCGGCGGCAACCCTACCGACTGCGGCATCGGCGTCGCGGATGCGGGAGACTCGGCGACAGGCATTCCGGTAGGGGGCAACGCAAGAGAAGCCGGCCCGACGG
>CASQEL010000066.1 GCA_949427775.1 uncultured Desulfovibrionaceae bacterium | reverse complement strand
CTGACCCTACCGACCGAGGGAAGACTCCCGGCCCCTGGTGGCGGGCCCCCCATGCCGATCGGTCACCAGGGGGTCGGGGGTCCGGCCGAAACGCACCAGAAACATGCCCGCGAAGTGTTCGCCGCGGTAGACTTCCACACGGTACAATGTCCCCCGGCGATCCACGGAAAAGCGCTGCTGAAAATCCTTGCGCCGCAGACGCAGGCCGCTTTCATCCGTCTTGCCCGCATCCACGCCGATAGCGTTGACGCGGTATCCGGGCACGGAGCGCACTTCAAAAACATCGCGCACCGTCACCACACGGCCAAACGGCACATGCTGCATCCGGCCGTCCACGATAACGCCCATGCCGTCCAGCCCGTCGTCCATCTCACGCCAGTCAGGGCTGATACGGGTCACGGTCCGGTTGCCGTAGTGAACGCACAGTTCATTCTCATCAGGCAGCACGGCCATGATGGGTTTGGAGAAAATCGCCTTGAGCGCGCTGTTCTTGGGCAACGGCAGATAGGCGATACGGGGACGGGCATCCTCCAGAGGCAAAAAAATGCGGTTCCCGGCGAAAGTCACGGTCAGATCGCTTTGCAGCGCCGCCAGTACGCCGCGTGTGGTGAGCGGAAAATCCCGCGTGAACTGAATCCCCGCCTCGGCCAGAAAGGCTTCCACCATACGGAGATGATAATACGCGCGCACTTCTACGGGAAACTCCTTGCTGGCTTCCAGGCCGAAGGCGGCTTTGCCGTGCCGCACGGCAAACCACGACAGACTTTTTTCCATTTCCCGGTTGCCGTCGGAGGTGCGCGTATTGTGCAGGTGCAGGCGGTGCCCCGGCGCAAGAAGACGTTTGTTGACGGAGGAAAGCACCCGTTCGGCCACATTCTGCAATTCCGCCAGAGGCACATCCTCCGCCATGCGGGCCTGATCGATAATCACCGATTGTCCCCAGCGGGCGGGGTTGTGCAGCGGGCCTTCCCTCGTGGGCCGGTAATACCCGCTGCCGTCATGCAGATTGAGCACCAGCCCCACCTCGGGCGCGCGGATAAGCTCCTGAATGCGGCTGACGGTCGAATATTCCGGGTCGGTGCAGGGCAGCACCGCGAACTTGCGGTTCATATCTCCGTGCAGTCCCCGAGAACGTTTGATGATGCTGGGGAAATTCAGATTGGGCACGACCCACAGGGTTCCGCGCGTGACGGTATAGCGCATGGCCAACAGGGTGGCGGCCGAAAAACCGCCCGGCTCGTCGCCCTGAATGCCGCCCACCACCAATGCCGCGGGCGCTCCGGAACCCATTTTGAATACACTGAAATCCAGCGAAGGGGCATCGAGCTCCGCAGCCTCGGCAACCGCCGCCCCCAAACACGTCAGAAGCAGCGCGAGCCAAAAAAACGGCGACAGGCGACCGCGATGCAAAAGCCCGGCTCGTGCCGCCGACCGTCGTCCCCATGTCTGTCTGTCCATGCCCAAATCCCCCATAGACGAAAATTCATGCCGCCGCGCACGCGCGGCACGCGCATTCTCCGCGGACTGTCATGATCAGGGCCTAACGAAGAATACGCAAATTCCCATGTCGCAGCAAGAAGCGCCATAGATGGGACAGTTAAGGCATATTTTTGCATACTCCCGTTGTTCGGAGTCCAACGCCGCTGAAACCCACTGCGACGCGGGACACGACTGCGCCCGGATGGCCCTGCGAGCCATCCAAAACCGGGAACGGTGATCCTCCCGCCCGGAACGGGTCCATACGCGGGAATAAATTCCTTGCCAAAAAAAATTTCCGGATGTAAAATTTTTAATTCGACACGACGCTTACAAGGACGGTTCTTCTGAAGCACAGCATAAGGGATTGCCACCACTAACAAATTTTATGACTCGCGACAACGCCCATGCCCCTGTCGGCCAGGACAGGGAGTGGGTTTTGTCGCCTTATGCGTGTGCCGCACCTTGCGGAATTTTTGCAAGGCCTTACCATAAAGACTGTTTTTTCGCCCGCCGAGCGGGGCAACCGTTACCTATTTTTGAGGTATCCAATGGGCCAGATCACCAAACAGTTTGGCAAGATCAAAGTCACGCTTCCCATCCCCCACCTGCTGAATCTTCAGATTGATTCCTACAGGAAGTTCCTGCAGGAAGGCGCGCCGGAGCGCCGCCCCGATGAAGGACTCGAAGGGGTCTTCCGCACTGTTTTCCCCATTGAGGATTTCAACCGCACGGCCAGTCTGGAATTCGTCAGCTACGATATCGGCGAACCCAAGTACGATCAGGCCGAATGCATTTCCAAGGGGCTGACCTATGAAGCCCCGGTGCGCATCAAGGTGCGCCTGGTGGTCTATGATGTGGACGAGGCCTCGGGCAACCGCACCATCCGCGACATCAAGGAACAGGACATCTATTTCGGCACCCTGCCCCTGATGACCGAAAAAGGCACCTTCATCATCAACGGCACCGAGCGCGTCATCGTCAACCAGTTACAGCGCTCGCCCGGCATCATCTTCGAACACGACGGCGGCAAGACCCATACCAGTCGCAAAGTGCTCTATTCCTGCCGGGTCATCCCCATGCGCGGCTCATGGCTGGATTTCGACTTCGACCACAAGGACATCCTGTACGTGCGCATCGACCGTCGCCGCAAGATGCCCGCCACCATCCTGTTCAAGGCCATGGGCATGTCCAAGACGGACATCCTTGAATACTTCTACTCCCGCGAACACTACCGCCTGGAAGAGGGCGGTCGGCTGCTCTGGGAAGTGGAAAAGGATCTGTTCCGCAAGGACAACGCCTACGCCGACATCACGGCCCCGGACGGCACGGTACTGGTCAAGGCGGGCAAGCCCGTCACCAAGCGCGCCTGGCGGCAGATCTGCGAATCCGGTCTGGAGGCCGTGGAAGTGGCGCCGGATCTTCTGGACGGCATGTTCCTGGCCGAGGATCTGGTGGATGAAAACACCGGCGAAGTGCTGGCCGAAGCCGCCGACGAACTGACGCCCGGCCTGCTGGAGCGTGTGCGCGAGGCGGGCATCAGGCGCGTGGCCGTGCTGCACACCAAGGGCACGGACACTTCCTCGTCCATCCGTGACACTCTGGTGCAGGATCGCATTCCGGACATGGAAAAAGCGCAGGAGGAAATATACCGTCGCCTGCGGCCGTCGTCCCCGCCCACCGCGGAGATCGCGGCCGGTTTCTTCGACAACCTGTTCCGCAACGGCGACTACTACGATCTCTCGCCCGTGGGCCGCTACAAGCTCAACCAGCGCCTGGGTCTGGAAACGCCTCTGGATGTGCGCACCCTGACCGACGAGGACATCCTCACGGCCATCAAGGTGCTGGTCCAGTTGAAGGACAGCCACGGCCCGGCCGACGACATCGACCATCTGGGCAACCGCCGGGTGCGTCTGGTGGGCGAACTGGTGGAAAACCAGTACCGCATCGGCCTGGTGCGCATGGAACGGGCCATCAAGGAGCGCATGAGCCTTCAGGAAGTGTCCACGCTCATGCCGCACGACCTGATCAATCCCAAGCCCGTGGCCGCCGTGCTCAAGGAATTCTTCGGCACATCGCAGCTCTCGCAGTTCATGGACCAGACCAACTCGTTGTCCGAAGTGACGCACAAGCGGCGTCTCTCGGCCCTGGGGCCCGGCGGTCTGACCCGTGAGCGGGCGGGTTTTGAAGTGCGCGACGTGCACACCTCGCACTACGGCCGCATCTGCCCCATCGAAACGCCGGAAGGTCCGAACATCGGCCTGATCGTCTCGCTGACCACCTACGCCAAGGTCAACGACTACGGCTTTATCGAAACGCCCTACCGCGTGGTGCGCGAAGGCCGCGTCACCGATGAGGTGGTCCACATGGACGCCTCGCGCGAAGGCAACGCGGTCATCGCCCAGGCCAACGCGGCCCTGGACGCCGACGGCCGCCTTGTGGACGACTACGTCACCGTGCGCGTGCGCGGCGAAGTGGAAACGGCCGGCCGCGACGAAGTCACCCTGATGGACATCTCCCCCAGCCAGATGGTTTCCATTTCGGCGGCTCTGATTCCCTTCCTGGAGCACGACGACGCCAACCGCGCGCTCATGGGCTCCAACATGCAACGCCAGGCCGTGCCGCTGCTGCGCTCGGAAAAGCCGCTGGTGGGCACGGGCATGGAAGTGGACGTGGCCCGCGACTCCGGCGCGTGCATCGTGGCCCCGGCCGACGGCGTGGTCAGATACGCCGACGCCGACAGGATCATCGTGGCCTACGAGGGTACCCCGAGCGGGGGGGCGTGCGCGCCTATGATCTGCTGAAGTTCCACAAGTCCAACCAGAACTCCTGCTTCGGGCAGAAACCCACCTGCCTGCCCGGCCAAATCGTCCGCAAAGGCGACATCCTGGCCGATGGTCCGGGCATCTCGGACGGCGAACTGGCCCTGGGCAAGAACCTGGTGGTGGCCTTCATGCCCTGGTGCGGCTACAACTACGAAGACTCCATCCTCATTTCCGAGCGCACGGTCAAGGAAGACATCTACACCTCCATGCACATCGAAGAGTTCGAGGTGGTGGCCCGCGACACCAAACTGGGACCGGAGGAAATCACCCGCGATATTCCCAACGTGGGCGAGGACATGCTCCGCAATCTGGACGAAAGCGGCATCATCCGCATCGGCGCGGCCGTGAAGCCCGACGACATTCTGGTGGGCAAAATCACCCCCAAGGGCGAAACGCAGCTCACGCCGGAAGAAAAACTGCTGCGCGCCATCTTCGGTGAAAAGGCCCGCGACGTGAAAAACACCTCCCTCAAGGTTCCGCCGGGAATCGAGGGCACGATCATCGACGTCAAGGTCTTCAACCGGCGTTCCGGCGAGAAGGACGAACGCACCCACGCCATTGAGAAGTACGAAACCGCCGTGCTGGATCAGAAGGAACTGGATCATGTGCGCGCTCTGACCGACCGCACCCGCGATCTGCTGCGGCCCACCGTGATCGGCAAGCAGGTCGCCTCCACCGTGCCCGGGAAAAAGAAGGGCGATGTGCTGCTGGAAGCGGGCGCGGCCCTGACCGACGAGGTGCTGGACGAGCTGCCGGTCAAAAAGCTGGCCGGGCTGTTCAAGGCCCGCGAGGTCAACGACGCCGTCAACGAAATCCTGTCCTCCTATGATCGGGAAGTGGAATTTCTCAAGGCCATTTATGATTCCAAACGGGAAAAGGTCACCGAAGGCGACGACCTGCCCCCCGGCGTGATCAAAATGGTCAAGGTGCACATCGCCGTGAAGCGCAAGCTTTCGGTGGGCGACAAGATGGCCGGTCGTCACGGAAACAAGGGCGTGGTCTCCTGCATCCTGCCGGAAGAGGATATGCCCTTCTTCGCCGACGGTCGGCCCGTGGACGTGGTGCTCAACCCCCTGGGCGTGCCCTCGCGTATGAACATCGGGCAGATTATGGAAACCCACCTGGGCTGGGGCGCCAAAGAGCTGGGCCGCCAGTTGGCCGAACTGCTGGATTCCGGCGCGGCTCTTCAGGTGGTGCGCGACCAACTCAAGGACGTGTACAACTCCGAGGACATCAACGCCCTTGTCGACGGCATGGACGATGAAACGTTCATCAACTCCGTGAAAAAGCTGCGCAACGGCATCGTCACCAAAACCCCCGTTTTTGACGGGGCCACGGAAGATGAAATCTGGAGCTGGCTGGAACGCGCCGGTCTGGACAACGACGGCAAGACCGTGCTCTACGACGGTCGCACCGGCGAGCCCTTCCAGAATCGCGTGACCACGGGCGTCATGTACTATCTCAAATTGCATCACCTGGTTGACGAAAAAATCCATGCCCGCTCCACAGGCCCCTACTCCCTGGTGACGCAGCAGCCTCTGGGCGGCAAGGCACAGTTCGGCGGCCAGCGTCTCGGGGAAATGGAAGTCTGGGCTCTGGAAGCCTACGGCGCGGCCTACCTGCTGCAGGAATTCCTGACGGTCAAGTCCGACGACGTGACCGGCCGTGTGAAGATGTACGAGAAAATCGTCAAGGGCGACAACTTCCTGGAAGCCGGTCTGCCCGAATCCTTCAACGTGCTGGTCAAGGAACTCATGTCGCTGGGACTCAACGTCACCCTGCACCAGGAAGAAGGGAAAAAACGTCCCAAGCGTATCGGGTATATGCGGGAGGAATAAAGCCTTCCGCGGCGTGCGGACCGAAACGCCCCCGAAGCGCAGCGCGGCATTGCCGTCGCGGCGGCTGCGGCAAGGCGCGCGCGGTCTTTGCCCCGCAGTGTAACAGGACGCAACGGGCCCGCTGGCATGTCGGCGGGCCGAACCGGAGTGTCGGCAACCCCGCCATACGGGCGGCAAACAGGCTGACCGAGGGGCCACCGCAGGAGTACGTCCGCGGGCACGCGAAACGTGCCGCGCGGACATCAGGAGCGCCGCGGTGGGAGCGAAGCGCGGCCCGCCGCCGCAACGCCTCCGGCAAGGACCCGCAGGGGTTTTGCCGACAGTCCGAATTCGTAAGGATATATACATGAGCCTGGACGATCTCTTTACAGCCCGCGGCACATCGGCCACTACGACCAACATACGCAATCTGAAGGCGATCCAGATTTCCATCGCCTCCCCCGAGAGCGTGCGCGAATGGTCCTACGGCGAAGTCAAGAAACCGGAAACCATCAACTACCGCACCTACAAGCCGGAACGCGACGGGCTGTTCTGCGCCAAAATCTTCGGCCCGGTCAAGGACTACGAGTGCCACTGCGGCAAATACAAACGCATGAAGCACCGCGGCATCGTCTGCGAAAAGTGCGGCGTGGAAGTCATCGCCTCCAAGGTGCGTCGCGAGCGCATGGGCCATATCGAGCTGGCCGCGCCCGTGGCGCACATCTGGTTCCTCAAGACGTTGCCTTCCAAGATCGGCACGCTGCTGGACATGACCATGGCCGATCTGGAAAAGGTGCTCTACTTCGACTCCTATATCGTGCTGGATCCGGGGTCTACCAATCTCCAGAAGATGCAGGTCATCTCGGAAGATCAATATCTCCAGGTCATCGACCATTACGGCAGCGACGACGTCATGCAGGTGGGCATGGGCGCGGAAGCCGTGCGCAGTCTGCTGGAAGAGCTGGATCTGGAAAAACTGCGCGTGGAACTGCGCGAAGAGTCGCAGACCACCAAAAGCCAGACCAAGAAGAAAAAGCTTACCAAGCGCCTGAAGATCGTCGAAGCGTTTCTGGAGTCCGAGAACAAGCCCGAGTGGATGGTGATGGAAGTCATTCCGGTCATCCCCCCGGAGCTGCGCCCTCTGGTTCCGCTGGACGGCGGCCGCTTCGCCACTTCGGATCTCAACGATCTGTACCGCCGGGTAATCAACCGCAACAACCGTCTCAAGCGGCTCATGGAGCTGGGCGCGCCGGAAATCATCATCCGCAACGAAAAGCGCATGCTTCAGGAAGCCGTGGACGCCCTGTTCGACAACGGACGGCGCGGACGGGCCATCGCGGGCACCAACGGCCGGGCATTGAAATCCCTGTCCGACATGATCAAGGGCAAGCAGGGCCGCTTCCGTCAGAACCTGCTGGGCAAGCGCGTGGACTACTCCGGCCGCTCGGTCATCACCGTGGGTCCCTACCTCAAACTGCATCAGTGCGGTCTGCCCAAGAAGATGGCGCTGGAACTGTTCAAACCCTTCATCTATTCGGAACTGGAGAAACGGGGCCACGCCTCCACCATCAAGAGCGCCAAAAAAATGGTGGAGCGCGAAGAGCTGGTGGTCTGGGACATCCTGTCCGAAGTGGTGCGCGAGTATCCCATTCTGCTCAACCGCGCGCCCACCCTGCACCGGCTGGGCATTCAGGCCTTTGAGCCCCTGCTGGTGGAAGGCAAGGCCATCCGGCTGCATCCCCTGGTCTGCTCGGCCTACAACGCCGACTTCGACGGCGACCAGATGGCCGTGCATATTCCGCTGTCCGTGGAAGCGCAGATCGAATGCCGCGTGCTCATGATGAGCACCAACAACATTCTCTCGCCCGCCAACGGCAGCCCGGTCATCGTGCCTTCCCAGGACATCGTGCTGGGGCTGTACTACATGACGGTGGAGCGTTCGTTCGAAAAGGGCGAGGGCATGATCTTTTGCGCGCCCTGGGAAGTGGAAGCCGCGTTCGACGCGGGCCGCATCTCCCTGCACGCCCGCATCAAGGTGCGCATGCCCGACGGCAAACTCTGCGACACCACGCCCGGCCGCATTCTGGCCAGCGAAGCTCTGCCCAAGGAGCTGCCCTTCGACTACGTCAACTGCGTGCTGACCAAGAAAAACATCGCCAAGCTGGTGGGCGCGGCCTACCGCGAGGCGGGCATCAAGGCCACGGTCATTCTCTGCGACAAGCTCAAGGATCTCGGTTACGAGTACGCCACGCGCGCGGGCGTGAGCATCGGGGTCAAGGACCTGACCATCCCGCAGAGGAAAAAGGCCATTCTGGAAAACTCCCAGGCGGAAGTGGACGATATCGAACGCCAGTACCGGGACGGCATCATCACCCGCACCGAGAAATACAACAAGGTCGTGGACGTGTGGACCAAGGCCACTCAGGACGTGTCCGCCGAAATGACCAAGGAAATCTCTTTCGACATGCTGACCGATCCCAAGACCGGCAAGCAGGAAAAGAACCAGAGCTTCAACCCGATCTTCATGATGTCCAACTCGGGCGCGCGCGGCAACCAGGACCAGATGCGCCAGTTGGCGGGCATGCGCGGTCTGATGGCGAAACCGTCCGGGGAAATCA
>CASQEL010000065.1 GCA_949427775.1 uncultured Desulfovibrionaceae bacterium | reverse complement strand
ACGGCCAGATTGACCGGCAACACGCCCTGCCCCACCAGACTGATTTCATGCGTGGGAACATTGTTGACGCTGATGTACACGCGGCCGCGCGGCTCCCAGAACAGCCGCAGCCCTTCCCCGAACCGTTGGAGCACGCCGCGCAGCGCCAGCATAAAGCGCAGGGCCGGGCATTCCAGGGCAATCTGCACGTGCTGGAAAAGATACCGTTCCCCGGTCGCGCCTTCGACCGGAGCGGGGACGGTACGTTCTTCCACGGCCAGAAACTGCACGCCGGCCGTCTCCACGCCGAGTTGCCGCATGGTCTGCAGCAGCGCGGCGTCCGCCAGACGCACACCCGCCGCCAGCGTAGTCTCGTCTTCCGGGATGTAGGGCGGCGTTTCCGGCGGGGCCACGGGAAGACGAACCTCCGGCGGAAACGGAACCTGTCCTCCCGCATCGGAAAACGCCGCCGGGCCGAAGATCAGCATCCAGAGCGCCGCTCCCCACAGCAGCTCTCCCACAAGCCAGAAATGTGCCGCACCACCCGTTTTCACGCCCGCCTGCCTTTCTCCTGTATTTCGTCCGCGCCCCGGCCGGACGGCGCTTTTCCATCCGCTGCAAAAGGGCGGGAAAAAAAGAGCGCGGTCTCCCGCGCCCTCCGCATCTGTTCCGGATTCTATTGCTTTATTTCCCGCATCTTGGGCAGGCTCTTGACGAACTGCAACGCCATACGCAGCTGGTTGTCGCGCTCAAGCTGTTCCTTCACGTCATCCGCCTTGCCCTTGCCCGGCAGAGCGGATTTTTTGCTGTCCGCCCGGGTGCTGTTGGTTTCCAGATGGCGGGACAAATCTTTTTCGCGCAACATTTGACGCGGCGCTTTTTTATCATCGGCCCGCACCGGCTCGAAAGGAATTTCCAGATCCGGCGTCACGCCCTCGGCCTGGATGGAACTGCCGTTGGGCGTATAATACAACGCTACGGTGATCTTGAGGCCGGAACCGTCGGACAGGGGAATGATGTTCTGCACCGATCCCTTGCCGAAGGTACGTTCGCCCACGATAAGCGCCCGCTTCTGATCGCGCAACGCGCCCGCCACGATTTCCGAAGCCGAAGCCGAACCGGCGTTGACCAGCACTACCATGGGCGCGGTCACGTCGGTCTTCTGGTTTCTTGCCTGATACTCACGCACCGACGATTCCTTGCGGCCCCGGATGGAGACGATGTTTCCGTCTTTGAGAAAAGCGTCCGCCACGCTCACGGCCTGATCCAGCAGTCCGCCGGGGTTATTGCGCAAATCAAGCACAATGCCCTTGATGGGATCTTTTTTGGCGGCCTCCTTGAGCGCTTCCATCAATTCCTGCGTGGTGCGCTCGGAGAAACGCGTGATGCGCACCCAGTAATACCCGCTTTCCAATTCCTTGGACTTGACGCTGATCAACGGGATGGCGTCACGCACAATGTGAATGGTCTGCGGGGTTTTGGAATCGCTGTGCAGGATGCTCAGTTCGACTTCGCTGCCCTTGGGGCCGCGGATGCGCGACACTACGTCCTGCAACGAAAGCTCCTGCGTGGGCTGGCCGTTGATGGACAGAATAATGTCGCCGGGTTGCAGGCCCGCCCGGAATCCCGGCGTGTCCTCGATGGGCGTGACCACGGTCACCTGGCCGTTTTCCATGGAAATTTCAATGCCCACCCCGAAGAATTCGCCCGAGGTCGTTTCCTGCATTTCCTTGTATTCTTCAGGGGTCATAAACGTGGAATGGGGGTCCAGCCCCTGCAACATGCCCTTGACGGCCCCGTTGATCAAATCCTTGCGCGGGGTATCACGCACGTAATAGCGTTCCACCATATCCAACACCTGGCTGAAACGCTTGAGAGAATCGAATTTACTGTCGTCGGCGACGCAGATCGTCGCCGTGCCCATGACGGCGAGGGCCGCCGCCAGAATGCAAAACCGTACTGCCGCACGCATAACCGTCTTCCTCCACGGGGGGTACCTATTTTCAACAAACCAAGGGGGCTACATAGAATGTTTCGAGGTAAAAGGCAACGGCCCCCATAAAAGGGCGTCATTACATTTTTTCGTAAAAAATCAAAATACTATATCATAAAAAATACAGGACAGGACAAAAACGGCGACATATATTCATAAAAAAACCTGCCTGCCTTGCGCCGCAACGGCATTTCAGAGCATTTTTCCTTTGAAAATGCTCTGCCGACCGCGAAATCAGATGGCTGCCGCGACGGCATACAGGCACGGTCTTTGTGCTGTTCCATGCCGGAACGAGCGTGTCTTTCAGCGGCGATCTTGTAAAAAGTCACAGCGAATCCGCTCCAATGAGGGCTGCCCCCTGCGGGGAACCCGGCGTTTTCCCGCATAAACAGGGGGCGATCCTCGACGGATCGCCCCCTGCAACACTCTATTCAGACGGCGCTGCACAGCGCTCTGAAACCATGACGGCTCTACGCGCGTTACTTGCAGCAGTTGGAGGTATTGACGAACGCCGCCGCGCCGGCGCCGCACACGGGGCACTTGTCGCAGGGGCCTTCATGCGTGTAGCCGCAGACTTTGCACACGTAGTAGTCGGTTTCCGCCAGACCCTTGGGATCGGCCATGGCTTTCTTGTACAGATTGGCATGCACTTCTTCCACGGTATTGACATATCCGAAGTATTTGGCCACGGAGGCGTTGCCTTCGGCTTCGGCCTCCTTGATCATTTCAGGATACATCTTGGTGAATTCGTAGGTTTCGCCTTCCAGCGCGGCCTTGAGGTTCTCGGCGGTGTTGCCGATGTGACCGGCGTTGCGCAGATGCGCATGCGCATGAATGGTTTCAGCGGCGGCGGCGGCGCGGAACAGTTTGGCGACCTGAGGCAGGCCTTCTTTGTCGGCCACCTCGGCGAAAGCGAGATATTTGCGGTTGGCCTGGGACTCGCCGGCAAAAGCGGCCATCAGGTTTTCTTGCGTCTTGCTCATGATATTCTCCTGGTTAGCATGTGTGGTTTTGTCTCAATGTTAGGAACAATTCTTATTAATGGGCATCTGATTTTTTGTAAAGAAAAATCTGCATGCCCGGCCCAAAAAATATTGCGCCCCTGAGGTTGTCCCATCATGCGGCTGCCGCGCGAGGAACGCCGCGGGGAACCCGCGCTCCGCCGAGACGCCCCGCAAAAAACATCTTTCAGAATATGCCATTTCCCCCGAAACGGAACGTCACCCTTGCTCCGGCGTGTGTTCCTCTCCCCAGCGGGCAAGACCTTCCAGCGTCGGAAGCAACGCCGCGCCGCATGGGGTCAGACTGTATTCGACACGGGGCGGATTTTCTTCGTAATCGCGCCGGGTGATGACGCCCGCCTGCGCCAACTCTTTCAGACACTGGGTCAGCATCATGGGGCTGATGCCGACAAGCATGCGCAGCAGCGCGTTATAGCGGATGCTTCCGGCACGCGCCGTATGCCAGATGATAGGCAATTTCCATTTTCCGCCGATGACCTTGAGCGCCCGCACCAGGGGGCACGGCGCTTCATATGGCGAGGCGGAAGGCGTATCAGCCTGTGTTGTCGTGTGATTGACGACATGGTGTTCCATAAGAATCTCCGGAATCGTGAAGGAGCGGTCCAGTCAGAAAAAACTGCGTATCTTCCCTTGCAACCGTATTCTGCTATACAAAAACACATCCATGTAAAAATATTCCGTCAAGGAGGAGGTCATGAACATTCTTGCCGTAAACGGCAGTCCGCGCAAGCACGGCAATACGGCCACACTGTTGAAACATGCCCTGGAAGGTGCGGGCGGCACCGCCGCGCCCGGAGAATCCGCCGACCTGCGCCTGGTGCACCTGTACGATCTCCAGTATACCGGCTGCCGCAGTTGCTTTGCCTGCAAAAAACTGGGAGGGGCCTCGTACGGACGCTGCGCCGTCCGTGACGATCTCGGACCGGTACTGGCCGAAGCGGCGCACGCTGACGCGCTTATTTTCGGCAGCCCTGTATACTTCGGCGATATCTCAGGTCAGATGCGCACGTTTCTGGAACGCCTGCTCTTCCCGTTCTTTGTCTATGACGCCGCATACAGTTCCATTGCCCCGCGCAGAATGCCCACGGCCTTCATCTACACCATGAACGTCACCGAAGAACAGATGCGGGAGTTGCGGTACCCCGCAATGATGGCTTCCATAGAGGATTTCGTGGGCCGCGCCCTACGGCAGCCGCTGACATTGCGCGTCACCGACACCTGCCAGTTCGACGATTACAGCAAATATATGTGCGAGTGTTTTGACGGCGAGGCCAAAACCCGCCGCCGCGCCGAGCATTTTCCCAAGGACTGCCGGGCGGCGTTTTCTCTCGGCGCCGAACTCGTGACGTCCACGAAGAAATAGTCCATGTGGTATGCGGGAGTTGTTCATTCCGGAAATCGGCGCGTTACAGCGACGTCAGCCGTCGTCGTCCGGAACGGCGCACGCTTCCACCAGCGCCGCGCCGTCGGTCTGTTCGGCCAGCGCCGCGCTGAAGGCCGGCACATGCTCGCGCGGCAGCGCAATACGAAAGGAGGCATCCACCGCGAAATGCTCTTCTTCCACATGAGCTTCGAATGCCGGAAGCAGGCGGCGCAGACGATCCACGCAGGGATACTCCACCACCACTTCCAGGAAAGCGGGAACAATGCGTTGGCGCAGCGGCAACGTCTCGAAGTTTTCGCGTACCGCCTGCTGGTAGGCGCGCACCAGCCCGCCGGTGCCCAGCTTGATGCCGCCGAAATACCGGGTGACCACGCAGACCGTCTCGCCTACGGGAGCGTGCAGCAGCACGGTCAGCATAGGACGTCCGGCGGTGCCGTGGGGTTCGCCGTCGTCGGAAAACCCCACCCGCGCGGTGTCGCCCGGCGGACCGGCGGCAAAGGCCCAGCAGTTATGGGTGGCGTCGGGACAGGCCCGGCGGATGGCGTCGATGAAGGCGCGCGCGGTTTCCGTGTCCGGCGCGTGCCCTGAGGTGGTGATGAATCGGCTGCGGCGGATAAGCAGTTCTGTGCAATGTCCCGCGCCGCCGGGGAGGTTGGGAATGGGATACCGTACCGTCATGAAGCAAGGATAGCTGCCGGGGCCTGTCCGGGTCAATCATCCGGATCAATGGCGACGCGCAACGTTTGTGGCCATGTCCGAGGCATATTTTTTACAGCACACGAAAAAGCGCCTGTCCGGGTGCAAAGGAGAAACACCATGGAATACCGTCAACTGATCAGAGAAAGATACTCCGTGCGGAAATTCAGCGACCAGCCGGTGGAAGACAGCCAGGTGGCCGCGATTCTGCACGCCGCCCGGACGGCCCCCACCGCCGTCAACAAGCAGCCCCAACGTATTCTCGTGCTGCGGAACGCGGAAAGCATGGCGAAACTGAAAGACTGCACCCTCTACACGTTCAATGCGCCGGTGGCGCTGATCGTCTGCTGCCGCAAGGACGAAGCCTGGGTGAGACCGTATGACGGCGACAATTCAGGCGTCATCGACGCCGCCATTGTCGGTACGCACATTATGCTGGCCGCGCATGATCTCGGTCTCGGTTCCACATGGGTGGGGCATTTCGATCCGACGGCCCTCCGCCGGAGCTTCAATTTCCCGGACAACATCGAACCAGTGGCGATATTTCCCATAGGGCGCCCCGCTCCCGATGCGAAACCCTCGCCCCGGCACCATTCGCGCCGCCCCCTGGAGGAAACCGTGGTCTACGACAGTTTTTAGGGTCATGTATATCCCGCGCCCCGATGTCAAGAGAAAAATCAAAAACGTGAGCGAGTGCTGTCATGTATTCGGCCTCGCAATGTGCGTGCCATGATGAAATCCGCGCTTTCGGTTCTTATCAGCGGAACGGCGTTTTACGCCTTGACCCTAATCAGAGTTTCCGAAAGCCGGCTCGACCGTTTTTTCATCTTCCCTTGTTACACCCGGGATAGGGGGAAGCGGCTGGCGCGCCGCTTGAGTTGACACCCTCAAAAGTGTCGGATTGCAAGCGGCGTGACAGCCGCGCAAATTTTATCCATGCTGATAGTCATGGCTGTAATCAACATTTCCGGCAAAAACATTCCATATAATTTGTGCCGTCTTGTTAGCTTGCGCGACAGCGGCAACAAATCTGCCACGCCGCAGCGTCACCTGTTGCAACCAGGCTACACGCCATTCCTTTTCGGCTGTCGCCCCGCAAGAGCAGGGCGAGAAGCATCAGCCAGGCTTCCAACCACTACGGAGCGGTATTACACCAAAGCGCCGGGCTGGGGCAGCTCCAGGGAGATCCTCACGACAAATTTGGGGATCGATGGGAAATACTCCACTCAAGGTAGCCTCTAAATCTTTTGTTTAATCAGGGATTGGCGCAATCTATGCCGAGTACAATAGGGGGAATGATTTCACTGACCGCAGTGGGGCTGATGTAATAGATTCTTCACGTGTTAGCCCGACGGCCAATGAGACGCGCCCTGTAAATACAGCGGTGCGCTACTTCATCCGGGCAAAATCATAATTTTTTCAATTTCTTGTGCGCATAAGGTATCGCACCGCCATATTTTCAGGGCGCGTCTCTGTGTCGCCCGTCGGCTGTACGGCCGCCGGTCCATATCCGTCACTCGTATCCCCGTCCGATCCGAACAGGCGACCTCCGGGATTGGCCCCATACCTGCCGTGTCTGGTGCCATAGGAATAGTGGGTATGTGATGCAAGGGAATCTTCTTGCGTCACCCCCATCCCGCGCTGTTTCCCCCGACGCCGCGTAAAAAAAGTCCCCTGAAATCGGGCACCTTCGTCCCGATCAGCGCAAACAGTTCCGGGTACGCGCTGAGGATAGGATAATATACCAAAAATAAAGTTTTTTTTGTTATGCTTGGGGTCATGATCGTCGCCAGCATGGGCGCAAAAAGCTAGACAACCGGCGCGTGCTGCCTTATGTAAAAAGGGAACCCCGGCCCTTGCTGGTAACAAGAACCGGGGCTGGCACGGCGCGATGAGCGCCCCCTACGCACGCTTACCGTATCGGTTGACTAACTTTACGGCCCCGTATCAGATGTCGCTGATACGGGGCCACCTCAGTCTTTAGAGGCGGCTGTCGCCCCGCAAAAGCAGGGCGAGGAGCATCAGCAACACGACGACAATGAGTCGTTTCATTGCGGTACCCCTTTTGGTGGTTTGCGCCGTGCCGGGCGCAGGGTCATCAGGGGCAACCGTGCCGCATGGATATATCAGGACGATTCCCGTCCGGCAACTGCGACTTCACATCTGCCTTTTTCTATGATTATATAAAAATATTTTTATATAATTATATTTTTTCTACACTTACATTTCTCCATATATCCACCCCATAAAAATCCTTTTCCCTTGGTGTGTTATCTTCTCCCCGGCGCGTACCCGGAACTGTTTGCGCTCGTGGGGACGAAGACACCGGAATTGAGGGGGGAATTTCTGCGCGGGTACGACGCCGGACGAGGAGTGGATCCAGGACGCGCCATAGGTAGCCTGCAAAGCGATACGCTGTTGCGCCCAAGTACAGCCAACGGCAGTTTCAGCGCGAATATGAACGGTAACGGGCTGTTTCGTTCCGCATCTAGTGTGCTCCGCGTAACGGGGTATACCGGACAAGGAGGGGTTGAAAACAACTCCGCGCGCGAATCACGTTATAACACGGTCGAATTGGCCTTGGATCAGATGTGGGCTGCGGACAAAATGGGATCGAAGGTGCGCCCAAGAAATGTCGCAGTTCGCTATTTCATTCGGGCGAAACCATGAAAACTCATGACCGGACACGAATGAAATAGCGCACCGCTATGTTCTTTGGTCTAAATTCATTTGCAGTATGTTCATTTCCCCATTGCCTTGAGGCATTTATACAAATTTTACTGGGTCCTCCATAGGAGTCATTTCCGGTATTTGCTTTCCCTCTTGAGCTTTCATACTGATAGACAGCCTCTCCTCCAAAGCGCGTTACAAAGGTATCACTACCAAACCCAAAATATCCTGAAACATTCCTGCCAGCGTCTTCCTGCCTTACCCCCAATCCGGCGCTATTCCCCCCATGCCCTCGCAAAAACAACCCCCTGAAATCGGGCACGGTTCCGCCCACGAGCGCAAACAGTTCCGGGTACGCGCCGAGGAGCAGATAACACACCAGAAGAAAAAGATTTTTAGTGTAAATATGGGAGTAGCAGAGATGGTAATATTGAACGGTGAGTCACTATAAAAATATACTTATATAAAAATATTTTTATATAAATATATAGATTGTCCAAAATATAGCCGCCGTATTGCGGTTGCCGGGTGGAAACAGCCCTGTTATACCCATGCGGCACGGTTGCCCCTGATGACTCTGCGCCCGGCACGGCGCAAACACTCAAAGGGGGTTGGCCGCAGATGAGACGATTGCTCATCCTTGTGTTGCTGATACTCCTCGCCCTGCTGTTGTGGGGCGATAGCCGCCTCTAAAAAGAGGTAGCCCCGTATCAGCTGACACCTGATACGGGGCCGTAGGAAAACTCGATACGGTAACCGTGCATGGGGGCGCAAACCGCGCCGTGCCAGCCCCGGTTTCTGTTTGCCGCAGGAACCGGGGTTCCCTTTTTACATAAGGTAGTAAGCCAAGGATGTCCAGAGCCGCGCCGGAGTACGGTGGTTCTGAGCAAGTCAAAAAGTTGTTTTTCCTCGGTGAGTTACCCTCACTCCTGCGCGTACCCGAAACTGTTCGCGCTGATCGGGACGAAGATGTCTGATTTCAGGGGGTTGTTTTTGCGAGGGCACGGGGCACAGGCTTCCAACCACTACGGGATAATGACGCATCAGAGCGCCGGGTTGGGGCAACTCCAGGGGGATGCCATCAGGAATATCACAGGAC
>CASQEL010000064.1 GCA_949427775.1 uncultured Desulfovibrionaceae bacterium | reverse complement strand
TTCCTCCGACCAGCGCGTGCCGTTGCCCATGGGCATAAACTCGATAAACCGGACATCCACCGGATGCGCGCGGGCAAAGGCCAGAAAATCGCCCAGATCCCGATCGTTCACGCCCCGCAGCGCCACCGCATTGATTTTGAGCCGTATCCCGGCCGCCAGCAGCGCATCCATGGCCGTCAGCACTTCCGGCAGCAGATCCCGGCCGGTCACGGCCGCGAATCCGTCCCGCCGGAAACTGTCCAGAGAAAGATTGATCGCCCCGACGCCCAGATCCCGCAGCGCCGCCACATGCGGGCGCAGCAGGGTGCCGTTGGTGGTGATGCGGATGTCCACGGCGGGAAACGCCGTGCGCAGCATCTCCACCAAATGCAGGAACCCTTTGCGGGCAAAGGGCTCTCCGCCGGTGAGACGAACCTTTTCAATGCCGTATCCTGTGGCCGCGCCCACAATGCGGAGCATTTCCTCGTAGCGCAACACCTCCTCGTGCGGAATGCAGCGTTCCCTGGCGTTGCTGCGGCAATACAGGCAGCGAAGGTTGCAGCGATCCGTCACGGACAGACGCAGATACCGCACGGTCCGGCCATGTCCATCCGTCAGACGGCGCAGCGGTTCCCTTTCAGCCATGAATATTCCTCCGGAAACATGTTGACGCTGCGAACAGCATACCCCGGGCCGCTCCGGGCCACAACAGGGCGTTCATACGGGGAAGACCTCTCCCGCACGCGGCGTTTTTCAGACATGCCCGCACCGCGCCCCGGAACGAACGGTTGCCAACAACGGCGAATCAATATATACGACAGATATGAAAAAATCTCTGCTCCTGCTCCCGTGCTGCGTCTGTCTCCTGGCGGAAACACCCGCCGCGGCGTGGGACGGCTTTGACGCCGAAACCACGGAACTTGTGGAAATCACGCCGGATCGCGTTCCCTCGCGAGGAGAGACGGTGGAAGTGCGCACCTATGGCGGCGACATGACGGAAACCTGCCTGGTGGAATCCGTCATCCGCAACAAACGCACCGTCGAAGTCACCGTCCGCACCCCGCGGGGCGACAAACGCCGCACTCTGGTTATGGAAGGGAAGTAGGCTTTTCATACCCGGGCAACACCACGCTGGCCGAGCCGCTCTGTCCCTGCCCCTTGGGGCACTCTTTCTGAAGATGGCAGATTTCGCAGCCCCCCTTGAACGGATGATGGGTCACCACGGCGTAGCGCCGCGACAACGTGGCGCCGTCGTGCAGATAGGGCAGTCCCTCAGCCTCCAGCGCCGCGCGCAGCTTGTCCGTAGGGCGGGGCGCGGGGGCGCATCCGGCGTCCTCCACCTCCGGCAGCACGGCATGCACGGCCTCCATGCACAGCGTCTGGGCCAGAGCGTTGTCCAGGTAGGCATCGGAAGGAGAATCCTCCCAGGCTTTGTCCACGGCCTCTTCCACTGTTTTGCTCAGCCAGACGACCAGATACGCGATCTTGCCCGTATCAATGCGCTCCACCGTCAGCTCGGGGAGCCAGGCTTCCCACAGCCGCATCAGCCGTTCCAGCGTCGCGCCGCCGATGCGGGTTTCCTGCGTCATGCTGATGATGCGTTCCATATCAAAATAAGGGGCGACATCCAGTCGCTCCACCGTGTATTCGCTCACGTCGGTTCTCCATGCTGGGGTTGGAAATCTGCGGGGAGGCCCGTATCCGAACCGTCCCCGCGGCGCGGCAAGGGGGAGCGCCCCGGAACCCGGAAACGTGAAAATGCTCTGGGCCCCGGAGCGCGGATCGTCCGCGCCCGGTTCCGGACAACATTTTTTGGCTCAAGGCGGGCTCCGCGTCAAGTGACCGGGGTCTTTACTTCAGGATGGGTCTTCCGTACATTTCCCTGACCGCCCGTCTCCGGAAATCGCCATGACACCCGGATGCGGGCCCGGTCGTTTCGGAAAACAGCGCGACCGAATCCCGACGGCAAAAGCCCGCGAACATGCGGCAGCAGACCTTTGCCGCGAGGATTCGGCCCGGCGCGCCGTGACCCCTGCCCGCGACTGTTGACAATCGGCCCGGCCGGTGAAATTCTTGAAAAGAGGCCGTCGAAAAACAGGGAAAACCGTGCCCTCCCGCCCGACGGCCATGGCGCGGCGCACTACGCCGACGGCACGGGCAAACATGTGAAGGCGGACAAACCATGGTCAGCGTCCCCATTATTCCTTTTGTCGACAGCGCCGACCCGCAGCAGCGGCCTCTGATCCTGCCGATTCGTCATCCGCCTCTGTTGATCGGCGTCATGGAAATGGCGCAGGCCATGATCGACGCCACCCAGGCGACGCTTGCCCGGGAAGCGGAGTTCGCGGCTTTCCGGCAACGTCTTTCGGAGTTTGTTCCCGAACGTGATTCAGGTCAGGTCATCAAGGCCACAGCCTGACTCCACGGCGGCCCTTCTCCGCCCGCATATTCCGCGGAGTATGCGAACCGGGCGGCATCACACATGCTTAAGGAGTTTTGATGAGCCAGAACGACGATTATCCCCACAAGGTCCGCTACGAGTACGAGCAGGACGCCGAAACCCGCCTGAACTACGCTCACGGCGTCTGGGGCGGCATCAATCCGCAGGGAGAAATTGAAATCAATTTCTACACGGAAAGCGACAAAATACCCCCCTACTCCGAACGCCTGGTCGCCGCGGACGGCAGTTTCGGCCATGAAATCGCCCCCTATGACGACATGCGGATCATCAGCCGCCGCATCCATTCCCGTGTGCTGCTCAACTATCATACGGCCCGCGCCGTCCTGGAGTGGCTGGAAGACAAGGTGGAAGCACTGGAAGTGGAAGAAGGCGGCGCACCTCTCATGTATGACGGGGACACGGGTCTGGAGCAATAATGCGGCGGACGTTTCATATTCTGACGTTCGGCTGCCAGATGAACGTCAACGATTCCGACTGGATGTCCCGTTCTCTCCGACAACGCGGCTTTGAGGAAGCCCCGCTGGGCGAAGCCGACGTGACCATCGTCAACACCTGCTCCGTGCGCGAAAAGCCCGAACTGAAGGTCTACAGCACCCTGGGACGCATCCGGCAGCTCACCGCCGGGCGTCCCGGCGCGTTCGTCGCCGTTACCGGCTGTGTGGCCCAGCAGATCGGCAGCGGATTTTTCGAGCGTTTTCCGCAGGTGCGGCTGGTGGCCGGCGGCGACGGGCTGACCGGCGCGCCGGAGGCCATAGAGCGGCTTTGCGCCGAACCGGAACTCAAGATTTCTCTGGTGGATTTCTCGGAAGTGTACCCCGAGCGCGATCCCGCTCTGTCGCGGGCTCCCGTGCCGCCCGTGGCCTATGTCAACATCATGCAAGGCTGCGACAATTTCTGCGCCTACTGCATCGTGCCGTATACCCGCGGACGCCAGAAGTCGCGCGCCGCATCCGCCGTTCTGGACGAATGCCGCGCGCTGCTGGAGCGCGGGGCGCGGGAAGTCATTCTGCTGGGGCAGAACGTCAACGCCTTCGGACAGGATGCGGGCGGCGACGGCACGACGTTCGCGCAGCTGCTGCGCCGGACGGCGGCGTTGCCGGGTCTGGAGCGCCTCCGCTTCGTCACGCCGCACCCCAAGGATCTGTCGCCCGAGGTGATCCGGGCCTTCGCGGATTTGGAGGTCCTTTGTCCCCGGCTGCATCTGCCGTTGCAGGCCGGTTCGGACCGCGTGCTGGAACGCATGGGCCGCAAGTACGACAGCGCCCGCTATCTGCAACTGGTGCGGGATCTCCGATCGGCCCGGCCGGACATCGCCCTTTCCACGGATCTCATCGTGGGATTCCCCGGAGAAACGGAAGAAGATTTTCTGGCTACCTGTCGCATGGTGGAAAAAGCGGGCTTCGTGTCCAGTTTTTCCTTCTGCTATTCGGATCGGCCCGGAGCGCGCGCCGCGCTGCTGCCCGACAAAATTCCCCGAGACGTCAAACTGGAACGACTCTCCCGCCTTCAGGCCCGTCAGGACGCCTTGGGACAGGCGTGGCTGGAAAGCCGCACAGGGCAGGAAACCGTGGTGCTGCTCGAAGGCCAAAGCCGCAAAACAGATGCTTCGGCCCCGGCGGAAACAAGCTGGCAGGGGCACGATCCCTATGGAGCCACCGTCAACGTATCCCTCCCTCCGGGCGCGGGCGCCGTCGGACGCATGACGCCGGTACGCATCATCACCGCCAAGCGGCATTCGCTGCTGGCGCAGCAGGCAGGAACGCCATGGTAATCATGCAGGTCATCGGTCTCACGGTGGACAGCGCCACCAAGACGCCTATCGTCGTGTTGCAGGAATCCTCCGGCCGCGAATTACTGCCCATCTGGATCGGCGCCATGGAGGCTATGGCCATTTCCCTGGCTCTCAGCGGCGGCACGTTGCCGCGCCCCCTGACGCACGATCTGCTGCTCCAGACTCTGGAAGTGATGGAAGGACGCCTGGAAGCCGTGGACATCACCGGCCTCTGCGAAGGCACCTATTACGCCGAGCTGTTGCTGGCCAGGGGAGACACCGTGTTCCGCGTGGACTGCCGCCCTTCCGACGGTATCGCTCTGGCCCTGCGCGTGCCCGCGCCCATCAGGGTCAGCGAGCATGTTCTCCAAGAGGCGGCCAAGGCCCGCCTGCGCCCTTCGGAGGAAGGCACGGCCCAGCTGACGCGCCCCACGGACACCACTACGGACATGGTCCGGCAGGCCGCCGATCGCCTGGAGGCGGAAGCACACCGCGACGGCACGCCGCGATCAGTCTCCACTCTCTCTTTTCACGGGGGAGCGGCCGATGGCCCGGAAGAAGATCGACGGTTGGCCGATCTGCTGAAAAAGCTGGAGCCGGAATCTTCGCGCAAGATGTAACAGTCGCCGGCGCATTTTTCCGCTCCGGCGCAACGCCGGAGTTTTTGCTGCTCCGCCGCGACCTGCCGCAAAAGTTCATGGACGAAACGCGTTATAGCGTATATCAAATGAAATCAGATACACGCCATGCCGACTTTGCCCCGGCAGAGACGGCCGCTCTAAAGATTTCTTTCCCGCGCCCGATAGGAACTCATAGCTCTATCGGCAGAGAACAGGGAGAAACAGGCATGCCGGACGACTATCGCTTCAACGAACTTTATGAACTTTTCCGCAAAGGAGAAGCCGAAAACGCGTGCCGTCTGCTGGTGCAGATGCACTCCCGGCATATCGCCCTGCGTGAAGAATTGACCATCCTGAAACTTCAGAACCGGCAATTGAGGGAAGTTCTCGGCCTGTCGGAAAATCTTTTTCTCGCCGACGGCGTGTACTGGCTCAGAAGCTCCGGCGCGCCCTTGGGACCGTTCTGCCCCGACTGTTATGAAAGTGACGGCCTTTTGCTGCGACTGGAGCGCAAAGGCGCGTGCCTGCGCTGTTCCCGGTGCGGCGCCGTCCGCGGTCGGGGGGCCATGCCGCCCCATGACGACGGCTTGCCCGCTCCGGAGCGGCGGCAGGCCCATGTCCTCCGGTTCGCCAGGTAATGCCCATGAATGGCCGAAACTCCGGTCAAAAAAGGCTTTTCGGCGGGACATTCGGCCCCCTTGCGCAGTATCCCGGCTCGGGCTATGGTTACGCGGCATGGAAAAAGTCTTTTACTTTGGCCGCATGTCCGGCGCCTCAGGCGGACGCGGGCACAGAACGGCACAGCAACCCGACGACATATCATATGCGTACGTCATCGCCCCCTCCCCTTGCCTTTGATATCGCGCTGCTGCTGGTGGAAACGGAAGCCCACGCCGCCGTGGACCGCCGCGTGTTGCGCGATGCGGGCATCGCACAGATACGCGTGCTGACTTCGGGCGTTATCGCCGCGCGCCAACTGGCCGCTCTGGCCGACAACGCCGAGGGGCAGATGCCCGACATCGTCCTGTGCCACAAGACTCTGGAGGACATGACGGGAACGGAGTTCGTCACGTTGGCGCGCATGCATCCCCGGCTGGCGACGCTGCCCATCCTGATCGTCGCGGGCAATGATTCCGAGGCGGAAAAATTGCGGGCGCTGTCCGCCGGTTTCAGCGGCATGCTGACCCGGCCCTATTCCGAACGGGATCTGCGCGTCGAACTCCGTGACGCGGTCTACGAAACCTCCTTGCAGGCAAACCTGCGCACCGCGTATCGCGATCGGAAGGCGGGTTCCTTCGATGCGGCTCTGGAGCGTTACGAAGCGCTGCGGGAAACCGCGGGCACGCCCGAAGCCGCCTTTGCGGAAGGCATGCAAAGTCTGCGGCAACAGCAATGGGACAAGGCCATCCGAGCCTTTCAACGGGCCATGCGCCAGGCGGGCCTCAAAGGCGAGGCGGAACTGGGACTGGCCACCGCCTGGAAAGGCAAAGGCGACCTCAATCGCTATCGTCACTATCTTGCGGCGGCCGGGCATACCTTCGCCCGCGCCAGCCAATGGCACCGCGCCCGCACCGTCTATGTCCGTCTGCTGCGCGAAGATCCCACGGCTTCCAGTCCGTTTCTGGCCGCCGCGGACAGGCTTATCCGCGAGGAACGCTATGAGGAAGCGGCCCAGGCTCTGGCCGCCGGTTACGATATTTCTCCCGACAACGATGAGATTCCCGAGCGCCTGGCCCAGGCCTGCCTGTTTACCAGCAATCCGGAATACTCGGCCGAACGCATCAAGACGTCGCTGGGGAAAACCTGCATCACCTCGTTGGCCGCGGGCATGAGCGAAAATATCCGCCAGGCCATCAACGATCAGGAGCGCCGCATCCAGGAACGTCGTCGGGCCATGGAACGCATTCAGATCGCCGCCGCGTCGACGGCCGCCGGTGCTTCCGGGCGGCCGGGCGCGGGCGTCGCCCTGTCCGAAGAGCTCCCGCCGTTGCCCGACCGGGCCGAACATTCCGCGGTCGCCGACGCGCCCGCGCCCACGGAAGCGGTTCCGGCCATCGATCCCATGCTCAATGAAAAGGATGCCGAATCCCGCCTGTTTTCCTGGTTTCCGGGGTTGAACGAAGCCCTTACCGTGGCCAAAACCACCTGGAAGCTCCATCACCGGACGCGCAAAAAATAAACGGGAACGCTGTCCTCATCCAGCGGAACAACGTGGTTTTCCCTGCCGTTGGGGGGCGGGCGGCGGGGTAATAAAGGCCAAACCCCGGCGATGCGGCTATCTGCCGATCATGCTCCGGATTTTCGCCGCATCCTGCCTATGCAGGTAGAGTATCCGGACAATATAGCATAACGCGCCGAACCCCAGCGCCAGCAGATAGGCCAGCCAGAATCCGGCGGCCCCCCAGGGATCGCCCAGCCGGTGGGTGCGCGCCAGCGCATACCCGACGGGCAGGCCGATGACCCAGTAGGCCACAAAACAAACCGCCGATATGACCCTGGTGTCGTTATATCCGCGCAGCACGCCGATACTCACGGCCTGAGCGGCGTCCATCACCTGAAAGGCCGCCGCATACAGCAGCAGATGCGCGGCCAACACCACTACGGCCGGGTCCGTATTGTACACCAGCACGATCTGTTCCCGGAAAAATACGGTCAGCAAAGCGTTCAGCGTGGCGCAGCATATTCCCATGATCATGGCTGTCCAGGCGATGGTGCGGGCCGTCCGCATTCTCCCCGCCCCCAGACAATACCCTACCCGAATGGTCGCCGTTATCCCCAGAGACAACGGCACCATAAAGAGCACTCCACCGAAATTCATGGCGATCTGATGACCCGCCACGGTGGTGGTGCCCAAAGGCGCCAGCAGCAGCGCGGTCACGGCGAACAGGGAGACTTCAAAGAGAATGGCCAGTGCGCCGGGCAGACCGACGCGCACGATACGTCGCACAACAGCCCAGTCGATACGCTTTTCATCGGGGACAGACCGCCACAACGGCGCAAACAGCGGCCCCATGCTTTTGGAGGAAGCGTCGCGGCGCACATAAAATATCATGCACAGCGCCATAAACCAGTAGGAAAAGGCCGAAGCCACCCCGCACCCCACGGCCCCCAGGGCGGGGAACCCCAGTTTGCCGTAGATAAGCACGTAATTGCAGGGCACGTTGAGTATCAGGCCCAGAACGCCGATGATCATGGCCGGGCGGGTGCGCGAGAATCCTTCCAGAAAACTGCGCACATTCACGAACAGAAACAGCCCCGGCAATCCCCACAACATGGCCCGCAGATAGCCGCCGGCCAGTTCAGCCAGACGCGGCTCCAGGCCGAACGCCGTGAAATACCGGGAAATGATCTGAAAAAACGTCATCAGCAGCACCGAGAGCATCGCCGTCAACCAGATGCCCTGGCGCATCAGGTGCGCCGTTTTACGGCACTCTCCGCCCCCCACCAGCTGGGCCGACAACGGCGGCAGCGAGAGCAGACAGCCAAGACCGAAGAGCATCACGGGATTCCAGACGGACGCGGCCACGGCCACGGCGGCCATGTCCTCGGCGCCGGCCTGGCCGGTCATGGCCGTGTCCACGAACGCCATGCCCATCTGCGACATCTGGGCGATGAACACCGGTATGCCCAGGCGGACAAGCGTGCGCGCCTCGGGCAGAGAAAACAAACCATGAAGTACTATGCGAGACATACGAACACCGGAACAGGGAACAGGTAAGGCCGGAGACGGCGCATGGATGGGTTAAGTCGCCTCGTATACCCTGTCTCTGCTATAAAAACAAGCCCGTTGCGGGCAGTGTTCCGCCCGCCCGCGCCACGGCCCGGCCCACCAGCAACTCTATGGCTTCCCGTCCCTGTTTTCCCAGATCCAGGCTGTATTCCGTCACAAAGGTTTTGATATGGTCGGCCGTCACGGCGGGGTCCATCTCCTGCGCGTGACGTCGCACGAACTCACGGCTCGCCTCGGGATGCTCGTCGGCATAGCGCAGACTGGCCCGGATGGCCTCCTGCACGGCCAGC
>CASQEL010000063.1 GCA_949427775.1 uncultured Desulfovibrionaceae bacterium | reverse complement strand
GAATATCAGCCGTTCAGCAGGTTCATCAACATATGCGGGAAGCTGTCGGCATGTGGCAGGGCTGCCGCGCACTGCGAACCGGCGGACTTGCCCGCCGCAAGCGTGGAGTTCAAGCGCCGCATGCCGTCAAGATACACGCCGGTCACACGGCCAACGCCCTGTTGCGCTCCACGACATCGGGATGGGCTTCATAAAAATTATAATAGGCCATGGCGATATCGCCGATGGCAAACTTCTGCCCCGCGACTACAAACCAGGGTTGTTCCTCAAACCGGAATACCCCGTGGTGACGAGTGATCACCGGCCATTGATTGAAGCCGAAACCGTCGCGCGCGAGACTCAGGCACCCGGCATCTCTCGGCAGTCCCAGCACCCGAAGCAGGCGACCGAGCATGACGGCCAGCAGAGATCCCGCAGGATGGTTCCAGGTGTGGAACAGCTTGTGCGCCGCAAAATTGCGCAGCATAAAGTCTTCCGTGCCGATGTCCACGCCCTGCTCCCGCCGGGCGTAGATCTCCAGCGTGCGTTCAAGAGCCGCGCGCACGGCGCTTTCATGAAACAGCGGGTGATTCAGGTAGATATCTTCCACATCCAGAATGGGTACTCCGGCAATAAAGCAGGAAAAAATGATCTTGCTGTCCCACTCCAGCGGCGTTGACGAAACATACGGGCCTTTGCCCTCCAGATGCAGCACATCGGGAAAATACGCCTCAAAGTTGGGCGCGGAAAATACGTGCAGCCGCTGCTCCGGGCGTAGCGCCGCGCGCAGGCGGGCCGTATTGCAGCGTCCGTAATTGAACAGGGGTTGGGTCAGAATAATGTCGCATTCCGCCGCCGCGGCGGCCAGGGCATCCGTCTGCGTCGCCGTCCGCTGCGTATGGATCATGGGTGCGCGCGTCAGCGTGTATGCGTCCTTGAAACCCGGATGCGCCTCCAGCATATGCCGGAGGCGATCCGCCACGCAATTACCGAGAACAATGACACGCTGCCGCATAGTCGGAAGGGGCGAACGGCGACGCGGCCCGGGGGATGTCCGCAGGCCGCGGCAACGTCCTGATTACATGCGTTTGAAACGATCGATGAGATTTTCCCTGGTCAGGATCTTTCTGTAGTCCGGCCCCAGCCGATTGGACAGGGGGCGCTCGTGCACGATGGTTCCCTCATAAAGCGCGTCGTACTGCGCATCGGTGAGGTCGGCGCAGATGCCCCGGGGCAGCTCGATGCCCTGCCGCTCCATCATGGTCATGAAGTCTTTATGCTGTTCGGGATAAATGTCCTCCAGCACCGACAGCGCGTAACAGTTGGCGATGCCGTGGTGCAGGTGCAGAGCCACGGACAGTCCCGCGGACACGGGATGCACGACGCCCACAAAACCGGCCGCCATGCCGCCCAGATAGGACGCGATCATCATCTTTTCCCGGTTCTCGTCGCTCATCATGTCGTCGGACAGGAAAATGTCCTTGCACATTTCCACGGCCTTCTGGGCCAGAGCGTCCACAACCACGTTGCGATAGGAGCCCGTCAGGCTTTCAAAGCAGTGCATGTACGTGTCGATGCCGGTATAAAAATACTGGTTGCGCGGCACGGTCCGCGTCAGATCCGGGTCCAGCAGCACCTGATCGAACATGGTGAAGTCGCTGTTCATGCCCAGTTTCAGATTCTTGCGGACGTTGGACAACACGCAGGTACGGGAACATTCGGCCCCGGTGCCGGCCAGCGTGGGAGCGGCGATTTTATACGGAGCGGGATGCTTGACCAGATCCCATCCCTGATAGTCTTCGGCCTTGCCGGGATTGGTCATCAGATTGGCCACGGCCTTGCAGGTATCCATGGTGGCCCCGCCGCCCAGCGCCACCATGCAGCAGGGCAGTTCCGACACCTGGGCCCGCAGTTTTGCGGCGATCACATCCATGTACTCGGTGGTAGGCTCATCCGTGGTGTCCACATAGACGACCTGATCGCCCGGCATGACAGGCAGCCGGTCGTGCAGATTTTTATCCTCGAAAAAGTGGTCCAGAAAGTAGACGGCGGGACCATCGTGAACGGCCCGGCGGGCGCTCACCAAATCATCCAGCTGGGCCAGCGCGCCCTGCCCGATCATATAGTAGGAAACATTTTTCGCGTTGCGATACATGCGTACCTCACAGGTTGATGGCGGAGAAATTCCGCGTCGTCCATTCTAAGCGCAATGGTTGCCCGGCGCAAGATGACCTCCGTCTGCAACCAGGGCAATCGCACGAACGAAGATACTCTATTGATATTAGCGATTCATACGTCGGTCGTTGAATATTTTATTCGTTATTTCAAATAGTTATATACTTCATGTGATTGCCCTGCGTCTACAACCCGCAGCGGGTTTTCCAGGAACACACCGTATTTTTCAGCAGCATGGCTATGGTCATGGGGCCGACGCCTCCCGGCACGGGGGTGATGGCCGAAACTCTGGGGCTGACGGAAGCGAAATCCGCGTCGCCGCACAACCCGGTTTCCGTGCGGTTGATGCCCACATCAATGACGACCGCGCCTGCCTTGACCATATCGCCGGTGATGCAGCGCGGCCTGCCCATGGCCAGAAACAGGAAATCCGCCTCCCGGCATTCCCGGGCCAGATCCGTCGTGCGCGAATGGCACACCGTTACCGTGGCGTTGGCCCACGGCTCCGGCCGGGCCAGCAGCATGGCCAGCGGTTTGCCCACGATATTCGAGCGCCCCACGACCACGGCCTTTTTACCCGCAGGCGAAAGGTTATAGCGCCGCAACAATTCCATAACGCCGGCAGGCGTGCAGGAGACGAAGCCGGGCAGTCCCAGGGAGAGCCGCCCCACATTCTCGGGATGGAATCCGTCCACGTCCTTGGCAGGATCAATGGCCAGCAGGCAGGCCTGGGCATCCAGCTTCCCGGGCAAAGGCAACTGCAGCAGGATACCGTCCACATCGGCACGTCGGTTGAGCTCCGCAATCAGCGTGAGCAACGCCTCCTGCGTGGCGTCCGCGGACAGACGGTACGGCAGCGAGACTATGCCCGCTTCGGCGCAGGCTCGTTCCTTGTTCCGCACGTACACCTGCGAAGCGGGGTCCTCCCCCACCAGAATCACCGCCAGCCCCGGCGCGCGCCCGGCGCGTGACCGAAGTTCGGCTATCTCCGTTTTCAGCTCCGAACGCAGGGCCGCCGCCGTGGCCTTTCCGTCAATCAACTGCATGCAATATCCTTTTTGATGGTATAATTTTTTGTGGGGGAGAAAGGGAACTTCCCGCAAGAAGTTCCCTTTCTCCCCCACGCCCCTCCATCCCCGGAAACTCTTGTCCCGGTCGATGGAGGCATAGGTTCCACGAAGACATTCCGCCGTAGTCCGTCTCCGGGCCATATCGGTGGAGATCGTTTTCCTATCTTTCTATTCTTCTTCGCCCTCTTCGCCGAGGCCGAAGTATTCGCTCATCATGGGGCCGAAGAACGTGGCGCTGTCGTCCAGTTCTTCTTCAATCCGCAGCAACTGGTTGTACTTCGCCATACGGTCGGAACGGCACAGGGAGCCGGTCTTGATCTGCCCGGCGTTCACGCCCACGGCGAGGTCGGCGATGAAGGAATCTTCCGTTTCGCCGGAACGATGGGAAATGACCGTGGTGTAGGCCGCTTCCTTGGCCATTTCGATGGTGTCCATGGTTTCGGTCAGCGTGCCGATCTGATTGAGTTTGATGAGGATGGAGTTGCCGATGCCCTCGGCGATGCCTTCCGCCAGGATGGAAGGATTGGTGACGAAGATGTCGTCGCCCACCAGTTGGGTGTTTTCTCCCAGTTCCGTGCTGAGCATCCGCCACCCGTCCCAATCGCTTTCGGCCAGGCCGTCTTCAATGGAAATAAGCGGATATTTCTGCGTAAATTCGCCCAACCACTGTACCATTTCCGCATTGGAGAACGTTTTTTTCTCTCCGGACAGCACGTACTTGCCGTCCTTGTAGAACTCGGAAGCCGCGGCGTCGATGGCCAGAGCCACTTCAGCGCCGGGATTGTAGCCGCTCTCTTCGATGGCCTTGATGATGTAGCTGAAGGCCTGATCGTGGCTCTCAAGATTGGGCGCGAAACCGCCCTCGTCGCCCACGCTGGTCACATGGCCGTCGGCCGCCAGAATGGTCTTGAGGGTATGGAAAATTTCGGATCCCATGCGCAGCGCGTCACGGAAGGTCATGGCCCCCACGGGCATGATCATGAACTCCTGAATATCCAGATTGTTGGGAGCATGCGCGCCGCCGTTGATGATGTTCATCATGGGCACGGGCAGCACTTTGGCGTTGATCCCGCCCAGATATTTGTACAGGGGCAATCCCAGGAAACTCGCGGCGGCGCGGGCGGCAGCCATGGACACGCCCAGCATGGCGTTGGCGCCGAGACGCGACTTGTTGTCGGTGCCGTCCAGATCGATCAGCGTATTGTCCAGCTGCACCTGACGCAAGGCGTCAAGGCCGATGACGTTTTCGGCGATATCGCCCATGACGTTCGCCACGGCTTTTTCCACGCCCTTGCCCTTGTAACGGCTCTTGTCGCCGTCGCGCAGTTCCAGAGCTTCACGGCTGCCCGTGGAAGCGCCCGAGGGCACGGCCGCGCGACCGGTATGACCGGACTCAAGGGAGACTTCCACCTCCACGGTGGGATTGCCGCGGGAATCAAGAATTTCACGGGCCATAACAGAAACAATAGTACTCATGGGAGCCTCCTGAAACGATGTTATGAATGTTCCATATACAATTGGCGCAGCCCGTCCAGCAACAGGGCGGGCAGGACATGATCGAAACACGTGCTGACACGGGCGATGGCCGGAGCGAAACCGCCCGTCGCCAGAATCTCCACCGGTCCGGGCAACTGGCGGGCAAGGCGGGCGGTCAGACCTTCCACCATGCAGGCGAAGCCGAAAATAATGCCATGGTTGATGCTGGTCGCCGTATCCCTGCCGGGCGCGGGTTCGTCCGCTGTCACTTCCAGACTCACGGGCGGGAGCTTGGCCGCCCCGGCGGCCAGAGCCCTGGCGGCGGTGAACACGCCGGGAAAAATCAGCCCCCCCAGATACGCGTGGCCGGTGATGCAGTCGAACGTGGTGGCCGTGCCGAAATCCACGCAGACCAGCGAGGCGGGCGCGGGAAACAATCGGCGGGCCGCAAAGGCCCCTACCAGGCGATCCGCTCCCACTTCCGCAGGCCGACTGTAGTGATTTTTCAAGGGAACAGGGATATCCTGGGGAACGCGCAACAGCGCCCTGCCCACGAAACGCTGGCAGGCTTCGCGCAACAGGGGCTCCATGGCGGGCACCACGGAACTGCTCACGCAGGCGGTGACGCTCTGCGGAGCGATGCGGGCATGCTCCAGCACGCTCAGCAGCGTCAGCCCGAGGCTGTCCGCCGTTTGTCCGGCATCAGTACGCAACGTGTACGTGGTTTCCACAGAAACCGCGTCGGCGATGCCCACCTTTATGGAGGTGTTGCCGATGTCGAAAAGAAGAAGCCGTGGCTGCATAGATGCCTCAGGTGACCATGGGGAAAAGCGCTGTTTTCTGCCATCCATGCCAGAAAAAGCCTTGACGGGCAAGCGCTTCTCCCTATAAACAAGAATTACTGTCAATAACTGAGAAGGAGCATATCATGGAAGATAAAGTTCTGAAAGCCATGCAGGATGCGGGAAAACCCGTGCGCCCCGGCGATGTGGCCAAGGCGCTGGGCGTGGACGGCAAGGAAGTTTCCAAGGCCATCGACGCTCTCAAAAAAGCGGGCAAGGTACATTCCCCCAAACGCTGCTACTACGAGCCCACAGCCTGATATTTTGCGGGCTACTCGTCACCCACCTGCAACGCCGCCAGAAACGCTTCCTGCGGCAATTCCACATTGCCCATGCGCTTCATGCGTTTCTTGCCTTCCTTTTGTTTTTCCAGCAGCTTGCGCTTGCGGGTGATGTCGCCGCCGTAGCACTTGGCCGTCACGTTCTTCCGGAAGGCGGAGACTGTTTCACGGGCGATGATCTTCTGGCCGATGGCTGCCTGAACGGCGACTTCAAAAAGCTGCCGGGGGATGGTGCGCTTGAGCTTGAGCGCCAGAGCCCGGCCATACTGGTACGCCTTGTCCCTGTGCACGATCACCGCCAGCGCGTCCACGGGGTCGCCGTTGAGCAGAATGTCCAGACGCACCAGGTCGGAAGCGCGGTATCCGGTGACTTCATAGTCCATGGAAGCATAGCCTTTGGTGCTCGACTTCAAACGATCGAAGAAATCGAAGACGATTTCCGCAAACGGCAGCTCGTAGGTGATGACAACCCGGTTGGCGGCCAGATAGTGCAGATTTTTCTGGATGCCGCGCTTCTCTTCGCAGAGCTTGAAGATGTTGCCCACGAACTCGTTGGGCACATGAATGTCCAGGCGCACAATGGGCTCGTAGAGCGTCTGAATGCGCACGGGGTCCGGCAGCTTGGAAGGATTGTCGATATCCAGGCTCCTGCCGTCGGTGGTGTCCACCTTGTAGATGACGGAAGGCGCGGTGGCGATCAGTCCCACCTCGAACTCGCGTTCCAGGCGTTCCTGAATGATTTCCATGTGCAGCAGCCCCAGAAATCCGCAGCGGAAGCCAAACCCCAGCGCCTGGGATGTTTCCGGCTCGTAGGAAAACGCGGCGTCGTTGAGCTGCAACTTTTCCAGCGCGGCCTTGAGAGCCTCGTAATCGTCGGATTCCGAGGGGTACAGCCCGCAAAACACCATGGGCTTCACCTCTTTGAAACCGGGCACGGGTTCGGCGGCGGGATGCTCGACCAGGGTGATGGTGTCGCCAACCTTGGCATCCCCCAGCTCCTTGATGCTGCCGCAGAGAAAGCCCACCTCGCCCGCGGCCAGACTGTTCACGTCCTTGGCTTCGGGAGAAAAAACGCCCAGGCGCAACACTTCATAGTCTTTGCCGGTGGCCATCAGTCGAATGCGATCATTCATGCGGATGGTTCCGTCCATGATCCGGAACAACACCACCACCCCTTGATAGGAATCGTACCAGGAGTCGAAAATCAACGCTTTGAGCGGCGCGGCGGGATCGCCCTCAGGGCCGGGCAGGCGCGTCACGATGGCTTCCAGCACGGCGTCCACGCCCATTCCGGTTTTTGCGGAGACAGGCAGCGCATCCGTGCAGTCCAGACCGATGGACTCCTCGATTTCCTCCCGCACCCGATCCACATCCGCGCTGGGCAGGTCGATCTTGTTGAGCACCGGAATGATTTCGTGGTCGTGATCCAGCGCCAGATACACATTGGCCAGCGTCTGGGCTTCCACGCCCTGCGTGGCGTCCACCACCAGCAATGCGCCGTCGCAGGCGGCCAGAGAACGCGAAACCTCATAGTTGAAGTCCACATGGCCGGGCGTATCAATAAGATTGAGGATATATTTTTTGCCGTCCGCGGCCGTGTAGGGAATGCGCACGGTCTGCGCCTTGATGGTGATGCCGCGTTCGCGCTCCAGCTCCATCCTGTCGAGATACTGGTCGCGTTTTTCCCGATCCGACACCAAACCTGTACGTTCGAGAATACGATCGGCCAGGGTGGACTTGCCGTGGTCGATATGAGCGATGATGCTGAAATTGCGGATATGTTCCTGCCTGGGCATGGCGTTCCTGTGGGCTTGAGGTGTGACGTCGTGTACCGTGCCTACATACATGCAATGCGATGAAAAGTCCAATAAGCGCACGGTGCTGCCGCGCAATGAAGCGCCGTGCGCGTCGTTCGTTCCCCACTTTTCGGCGGAAACGCCGATGAAGGGCTGCAAACGCAACCGCCGAAAACCACAGAGGCCGCGGGCGGCGCCGAATTTTACAAACCATGTTCCACGCACCAGGCACTGCCCGGACGCGGCACGCGAATCGACGTTCCGCGGGTCCGCATATGCCGGGCAAAAGGGTCCCCCGAAAGGCGGGACAACGCCATGACCTATAACGGAAAGAAGCGGGTCCATAATGCGGAAACAGGCATCACCAAAAACAGCGCGGGCAGCATGCTCAGAACGGGAGCCTGCACCAGTCCCAGCTGCGTCATGCCCGCCCCCAGCATGATGATTCCCCCGCATGCGGTGAAATCGGCCAACATGGTCGGCGTCGTCAGGGGAACCAGCGCCGTGGCCGAAAGGAGAATGGCAAACTGGGTCAAGCATTGCGGCGCCGCCAGCACTCCGACAATGCCGCCGATATTAGCGGCGAACAACATGGCCGTAAGCAGATCCAGCAGCGATTTGATGAACAGCAACGAGGCGTCCCCGGTCATCCCCTCGCGCATGGCCCCCATGATGCCGAGGCCGCTGACGCAGAACAAGACCGTCGCCACAGCGAACTGATCCCGGAACGCCTGTTGGGACACCGACGTATCCGATGTTTTTCCGTGCAGCAGACCGGCGCAACGAAACGCCAGCTTCATGACCCCGGTTTCGAAACGGCACGCCTCGCCCAGCATGGCCCCAAACAGGATGGAAAGGACTACCGGCGGCAGCGCGCTGCCTTTGGATATCATGGATACCCCTATCCCCGTGGCGATACAGCCGAAAATGGTGTTGAATTTCCGGCGGAGCTCCGGACGGAGCACCCGGGCGCAGAGCGTGCCGATGATCGCTCCGGCCACGATGCACAGACTGTTGGTTATTGGTCCCCACATACGTTCACTACCCTTTTCGTGCCCATACACGCATTACTGCCGCCGACTGCGCCACTTCTGAAAACGGTGTTTCCGCCCGAAAACAGTCAGGCACAAGCCCAGAAACATCAAGGCGGAGGCAACTGCCTTGGCCGGGTTGACATCCTCCCCCGCCTAACGTCGGGGGATTCCTATCGGTAGCGGCTACGCCGCACCATAGGCGGGTTCCTGCTT
>CASQEL010000062.1 GCA_949427775.1 uncultured Desulfovibrionaceae bacterium | reverse complement strand
GACGTTGACGATTTTTCCGCTGGCGCGCTCCACGGTGATTTTCATGTTCGCGGCCCGCACCATAAACCAGTCGCCGTAATCCTGAACATGAAACAGCGATACGGGTTCGAGCAGGGCGTCGCGCATGGGAACAACCTGGACGGGCTCAAGTCGAACGGTTTCCAGAGCGTTGCGGATACGCGGTTCCTGCATCAGGTCAAACACGACGACCATGTCGCATCCCGTGCGCAGTTCCGGAGGAGGTCCTTTCACCTCGACAGCGAAGCCCGCTTCCCGCAGCGTCCGCTCGGCCTGAATAACTTCGCCCGTATGCTGGAAAACAAGAAAACCGTATTCCGTGGATACGCCGGAAGACGCGGGGGAAGCCCCTGTGCGGGACTTCCCCTGAAACACGCCGGCCAGCCGGGAAAAAAGGGTCTTCACTTGCGGAGTTCCAGCCGGAAAACGCCTTCCCCCTCATCGTTGGCGACGACGTTCCAGCCCTTGTTGGCGGCGGCGCGGGTGACGTTTTCGAGACTGGCTTCATTGTCCACCAGCACATCCAGAGGTTCGGCCGCGTTTTCCGCTATGGCCTGATGGAAGAGGAGCACTGGTTGAGGGCAGGAAAGCCCCCGTGTATCAACGGTACGCATGGCAAAACTCCTTTACGCTCTCCTGGAATGAACAAAACCGATGATCAGGCAAACAATGAAACCGATGATCGTCGCCTGCATGCCGTAGATGCCGATGCCCGTGCCGGAACTGGCGGTACCCAGATTGTGGGCCATGGCCGCGCCGACCAGCATGCCGAGGGCGAAAATGCCCGCGTCGCTGTCGCCTTCGCCCGCCATGAACAACTGGCGGCCGGGGCACCCGCCCGCCAGGGCGAAAGCGAGACCGGCCGTGACCATGCCCAGGTAGTTCCACAGAAAGTCGCTGTGGGCCACGGGCTGGCCTTCAAAGCCGAATTTGAGGCCGCCCGTCAGGGCATTGGCGGCAAACGCGGCGACGAGCATCGCCGCCAGTCCGAGGAACAGATGCGTATACCGGAACAGGAACAGATCGCGGAATGCGCCCATCGTGCAGAAGCGGCTGCGTTGCGCGATGATGCCGATCACGAAGGCCAGTCCCAGCGAGGCGATGAACGGCGCGTGCTGCGAGCCGGGACCCTTCACGGAGTAGAAGAGAGGGCCGCTTTGCGGTTGCCCCGGCACTTGCGGGAAGATGAGGTAAAGAAGAAGCAGGCAGACGATGATGACAGGGAAGAGAGCGCCGGATACGACGCTTTGGCTGTTGCTGCGGCCGAGGGAATAGCCTCTTTTGAAAAACAGCGTCCCGAACCAGATGCCCGTAGCCAGACCGGCAAGGCCGAGAAGGGCGTTCCCGTCGCCGCCGGCGAGCCGGAGAATCGCGCGCCACGGGCATCCCAAAAACACCAGTGCGCCCATCGCGGCTATCATGCCGAGAACAAAACGGACGATGGGAGCGGAACCGCCGCGTGGCCTGAACTCCTTCGCGGCAATGGCGGCGACCAGCGAGCCGAGCACCAGCCCCATGATTTCGGGACGCAGATACTGGACGATGGCCGCGCGGTGCAACCCCAGCCCTCCGGCCACGTCGCGCTCGAAGCACGCCACGCAGATGCCCATGTTCGCCGGGTTGCCGAGCTTTTGCAGTCCTACGGCAATCAAGCCGATGACCGCCCCCACCACAATGACGCCCGGCGTTGTTGCAAAAAGATTTTTCTTCATGCTTTTCCCTTCCTTCCCAAAAATGTTTCGGCGGATGCTCCATGCTTCCGATGGGTCCATCCTGAACGCGGGAAAGAAAAGGAATGCTTATCGCCTCCCTCCGATCATGCGACAAAAAGGGCGGCAAAAGGCTTCATGCTCTTTCCGCGTCCGTACAGACAATGAGAACCGCACACCGTGGGTTCTGTTTGTCCTCAATCAGTCGCGTGTGTACAGCATTGGCGCACCACCCCTGGAGATTGTCGTTCATGGGCATTTCCCATGAATGGTTTCTTGTTACACTGCCGGAAAGCCGGGGTCAATGGGATATCAAGGGCAATCGCACGAACGAAGATGACTTTCCGAAAAATTGCATATGTAAAACTGTACCTTTTCGTCGCCCGCGATCCGCGCGTCTTTCAACGCGTGCCGCAAGAGCGTGGCGGCGTGTTGCACGTTCTCGGGCTTCCGTTGAAAGCGATGACGTTCATGGGTCAGGATTCCTCCCGCTGCGGTTGCGCAGCGGCGTCCCGGCAGGCGTTCCAGCGTTCCGTCAGCATCTCGTGCGTCCGCGCCTGAACGAAGGGATCGCGCATGCCGTGGGCGGCCATGACGCCCCAGGGCAGCGTGGAGCAGTCCCCGGCGGCGGCCTGCGCCGTCTCTTCCAGCACGGCGTCGCGCTTGGGAGTATCATACACCAGCACGGCCGCCGTGCAGGCCGCGTCAAAGCGTTGCCGCGCCACGGCGTCGCGGATGACGAACGCCAGTTTGGTGTCCTTGTCGGCGTGGGAGGCAAAACCGCTGCCCGCGGCGGTGATGCGTTCCTTCCAGAGCGACCCTTCGGGGGCGGTATTGAGATCGATGACGATAGCCCTGGCCTGCGCCAGCAACGGGGCGGGCACTTCGGGCACCTGCACGGCAGGTTCCGTGCGCAACAGGGAGAACAGGCCCACGATGCCCAGCACCACGCCGCAGAAGATTAAGGGTATTTTCCAGCCTGTGGCCCGCGTGTCCGTCATGCGTTCTCCTTCCGCCCCAGCCAGGCGCGAAGCTCCGCCAACTGGCGGGCCACGGAAGCCGGGCCGGTGCCGCCGTGGGTTTCGCGGCGGCGCATGGCGGCTTCGTAGTCCAGCACGGCGTAAACATCGTCATTGATACGGTCGCAGATGCCGCGCAGCTCTTCCAGGGTCAGCCCTTCCAGAGGCTTGCTGTTCCGCTCCGCCAGAGCCACGGCCGCGCCGGTCATGTGGTGGGCCTGACGGAAAGGAATGCCCTTGCCCACCAGGTAGTCGGCCAGTTCCGTGGCGTTCAGAAAACCCGCCCCGCAGGCCGCGCGCATGCGCCCGGTGTTGAAGGTCAGTTCGGTCAGCATGCCCGCCATCAGGTGCAGGGACGCGCTCAGGGTGCGGTCGGCGTCCAGGAAAGGCTCCTTGTCCTCCTGCAGATCCCGGTTGTACGTCAGGGGCAGTCCTTTCATGGTGGTCAGCAGGGCCGTCAGGCTGCCGTAGACGCGGCCCGTTTTGCCGCGCATGAGTTCGGCCACGTCGGGATTTTTTTTCTGCGGCATGATGGAGGAGCCTGTGGAGTAGCCGTCTGAAAGACGCACGAAGCCGAAGGCCGGGTTGGCCCAGAGGATGATTTCCTCGCAGCAGCGGGAAAGGTGCATCATGGTGCAGGAAGCGCAGAACAGGGCCTCCAGCAGATAGTCTCTGTCGGCCACCGCGTCCATGGAGTTGTCGAAGGCGCCGTACATACCGAGATCGGCGGCCACGGACGGCGGGTCCAGCGGATAGGTCGTGCCCGCCAGCGCCGCCGCCCCCAGGGGCGACACGCGCGCCCGGCGCTCGCAGTCAACCATACGCGCCACGTCCCGGCGCAGCATCCAGGCGTAGGCCAGCAGGTGGTGCCCCAGGCTGACGGGTTGGGCGGGTTGCAGATGCGTGCAGCCCGGCAGAATATCCTGACGGTGCCGGTCGGCTTTGTCGGCGAACACGCCGATGAGCGCACGGGCCAGATCCTGCCATTCCCGCACACGGTCGGAGACGAACAGCCGGAAGGCCAGTCCGACCTGATCGTTGCGGCTGCGGCCCGTGTGCAGCTTCTTGCCCACATCGCCTACCAGTTCCGTCAGCCGCGCCTCGATGTTCATGTGCACGTCTTCCAGCTCGGTCTTCCATACGAAGCGGCCCGCTTCGATCTCGGCCCGCACGGCGTCCAGCCCGCGCACCAGGGTTTCGGCCTCTTCCGGCGTGATCACGCCCTGCCGCCCCAGCATGCGCGCGTGGGCCTGGGAGCCCATGATGTCGTGGGCATAGAGCGCCTTGTCGAAGGAGACGGATTCCGTGTATTCGGCCACGGCCGCTTCCGGACCTTTTTCAAATCTGCCGCCCCAGGAAATGTTCTTCTGCATGTATGATATCCGTGGTTGAGAGGGTTGCGACGAAAAAAGACAGGGATGTCGGCGGGGAGTTCCTGCAACGCCGGGTTGCAAGAAGAAGGGGAAGAGGCGCCCGGCGGACTCCGCGGCGTATTCTTCCCCCTCCGGCACGACGCCCGTTCACCCCGTCTCCGGGAGCGAACGCATCGGCTCTGCAACGCTGTGCGGTATCCGCGGAATTTCGGTTCCCCGGTCGACAGGGCCGAAAACAAAAGAGCGAGATACTACGCAGGCTGTTACTGCCTGTTGCGTTTCTTCATGGCCGCGAAGGTGCGCAGGCGCAGTCCGTTGAGACGGATGAAGCCCGCCGCGTCCTTGTGATCATAGGTGGCGCATTCCTCAAACGTGGCCAAATCATGGCAGAAGAGCGTGTTCGGGGATTCACGGGCCACGGGCCATACGCCGCCCTTGTAGAGCTTGACGCGCACTGTGCCGGTGACGGTTTCCTGCGCCTTGTCCATGAAGGCCTGCATGGCTTCGCGCTCGGGCGAGAACCAGAAGCCGTTGTACACGGTGGAGGAGTAGCGGGGCACGAGCATGTCGCGCACGGCCATGACTTCGCGGTCAAGGCAGATGCCTTCCAGATCGCGATGGGCGTGATAGATGATGGTGCCGCCGGGCGTTTCGTACACGCCGCGGCACTTCATGCCCACAAAGCGGTTTTCCACCATGTCCAGGCGGCCGATACCGTGGCGGGCGGCCATCTCGTTCAGGGCCATGATCAGTGCGGCCGGGGAAAGGCGTTGACCGTTCACGGCCACGGGATCGCCGCGCTCGAAATCCAGGGTGATGAACTCCGGCGTGTTGGGGGCATCTTCAATGGGCACGCACAACTGATGACAGGATTCGTGGGGTTCGTTGCCGGGATCTTCCAGTTCGCTGCCCTCAAAGCTGCAATGCAGCATATTGGCGTCCATGCTGTAGCGCTTCTGCGCGGAGGAAATCGGGATGCCGTGCTTTTCCGCAAAGGCGTTGAGCGCGGTGCGGGACATGAGATCCCATTCGCGCCAGGGGGCGATGACTTTGAGGTCAGGGGCCAGGGCGTTGACGGCGAACTCGAAGCGCACCTGATCGTTGCCCTTGCCGGTGGCCCCGTGGGCCACGGCGTCCGCGCCTTCCCTGCGGGCGATGTCCACCAGGCGTCTGGCGATCAGCGGACGGGCGATGGACGTGCCCAGCAGGTACCGGCTTTCATAGATGGCGGCGGAGCGCATCATGGGGAACACGAAATCGCGGGCGAATTCTTCCCGCAGATCTTCCACGTAGGCTTTGACCGCGCCGGTCTTCAGGGCTTTTTCTTCCACGCCGCTGAGATCTTCGGCCTGGCCGAGATCCGCCGTCATGGTGACGACCTCGCAGCCGTAGGTGGTGATGAGCCATTTCAGAATGACCGAAGTATCCAGGCCGCCGGAGTAGGCGAGCACCACTTTTTTGACGTTCTGCATGCTGTTCCTCGCAAAAGGGGAGTGATGTCCCCGCGACGGGCCTCGCCTCCGAGACAGGGCGCGGCCGCACGGGGAGAAAAATGCAACCGTATCGGATCTTCCGAGTATCGCCCAAAGCGGAGTCGGGCGCAAGTCCCGCCGCCGCGCGGTCCAGGGGAATCGCACGAACAAATTGCGACCACGGCCCGCGCGGCGTCTATTTTTTCCTGATGGAATGAAGAATGCCTTGTGTCTGAGTGTTTTCGCCGTACACGGTGATCAGCATGGCGTCGGTTCCGGACACGGAGACGTAGACCTTGGCCAGGTCCCCGTCCCGCTGCACGGTGAAGCTGTACCCGCCCGCTTCCGGGATCGGCGGCGTGCCGCTGTTGCGCATGGAAGCCGCCTGCGCCACTTCCTGAGCGTTGCGCCCTTGGGCGTTTCTGACAAGCACGGACAGTCCCGCCTTGCCGTCGCCGTTGGTCAGAACGACCACGCCGCCCTGCGAAGCGGTGTTCCAGCCGTCGGGAACGTCGGCGGTAAATGCGCCGAAGTCCCTGACCGCGGCTGCGGCCGGAATAGCCGACGCCAGAAACAGAAGCGATGCCAACAGTGTCTTTTTCATATGTTTTTTCCTTTGCGAAACGAGGCTCGGTCCTTCCGGCGCGGAAGGCGGGACGCCGTACATATCTGATGCGTCGGCTTGCCAGTATGATCCAAAGCCGACCGGGGAGCAAGCCGGGGACGGCTGGTCCGACCGACGTTGCCGATACGGGAAGTCCGGTGGGGCCGATTGCGGCCCCATGTCGGTTTTCAATGTATATTTATCAACAATTAAAATAAGTTGTAGCAAAAAATAAAAAATTCCGTATAGTGAAGGTCAGAGATCCCGATCCGTATTTTTCCCGATTATTGGAGGTTATTATGACAAAAACATCCGCGACGAAGTCGTCTCTGCATCAGGCCCCGTTTACCGATGGAAAAGCCGCCGAAGCGCATTACGAGGATACCGTACCGGCGGATGCCTATAAACTGTCTCCGGGGGCCGGTCCCGCGGGGCCGGGTTCCCTGAAGACGCCCGGTAACACCAACGACAAACTCAAGGACATGGCCCCGTTCCGCGCCGATGGTGACGGTATGGGGCTGACGACCAACCTGGGCGTCAAAATGGCGCACAATCAGAATACCCTGAAAGCCGGTTCTCGAGGCCCCTCCTTGCTGGAGGACTTCCATTTCCATGAAAAACTTTCGCATTTCGACAGTGAAAGAATTCCGGAGCGCGTGGTGCACGCGCGCGGCACGGGCGCGCACGGGTATTTTCAGGTCTACGAATCCCTGGCCGAGTATACCAAAGCGGATTTTCTGCAGGATCCCAAGGCCAGGACGCCGGTCTTCATCCGGATTTCAACCGTGCAGGGGTTCAGAGGATCTCCGGATACCGTTCGGGACATTCGCGGTTTTGCAGTCAAACTGTACACCAGAGAAGGAAACTTCGATCTGGTAGGCAACGATACGCCGGTATTTTTCATCCAGGACGCCATCAAATTCCCGGATTTCGTGCATGCGGTCAAACCCGAGCCGCACAATGAAGTGCCGCAGGGGCAGTCCGCCCACGACAGTTTTTGGGACTATGTGTCTTTGCAGCCGGAAACACTGCACAACGTGATGTGGCATATGTCGGACAGAGGCATTCCACGGAGTCTGCGCATGATCGAAGGCTTCGGCATCCATACCTACCGGCTCGTCAACGCCGAAGGCAAAAGCTGCTTCGTGCGCTTTCATTGGAAACCGATATACGGCACCAGCTCCCTCATCTGGGATGAAGCGCAGGTGCTGACGGGGCGCGATCCCGACTTTCACCGCCGGGATCTCTGGCAGGCCATAGAGGAGGGCGACTACCCCGAGTTCGAGTTGGGATTGCAGATCATCCCGGAAGAAGACGAACACAAGTTCGATTTCGATATTCTCGACGCCACAAAACTCATTCCCGAAGCCCTGGTTCCGGTTAAAATCGTCGGCAAAATGGTGCTGAATCGCAATCCGGACAACTTCTTCGCCGAGACGGAGCAGGTGGCCTTCTGTCCCGCCAACATCGTGCCCGGCATTGATTTTTCCGATGATCCGCTGTTGCAGGGGCGGGTCTTTTCCTATGTGGACACCCAGCGGCACAGGCTGGGAGGCCCCAATTTCAATGAGCTGCCCATCAACCGGCCCCTGTCCCCGGTCCGCAATCAGCAGCGCGACGGCAGATACCGGCTGCAGATCGACGTCACCGCCAACTACGAGCCCAATTCCATCAGCGGCAACTGGCCCCGTGAAGTGCCGGAGGCGAAAAAGAACGGCGGGTTCGCGACCTATCCGCAAAAATCGGAAGGAAAAAAGGTGCGCGAACGCAGCCCTTCCTTTGCCGACTATTTTTCGCAGCCCCGTCTGTTCTGGCTGAGCCAGACCAAACCCGAACAGCGGCACATCGTCGACGCCTTCAGTTTTGAACTGGGCAAAGTGGGCCGCCCGTATATCCGCGAGCGCATCGTGGACCTGTTGACGCATGTGGACCACGATCTTGCCAAGGCTGTGGCGGCGAACCTGGGCATTGCGCTGAGCGCGGAACAGCTCTCGCGGAAACTGCCCAAGCCGGTCAACGGTCTGGAAAAAGACCCCGCGCTGAGCTTGTACGCGCAGGGCAAACAGGTCGTCAAATCCCGTCGGGTCGCGCTGCTGGTCGCGGACGGCGTGAGCGGAAAGTCCGTGGAGGACGTGTGCAAGGCGCTGAAGAGCGAAGGCGTGCACCCGCAGATTCTTGCGCCGCATATGGGCGTGGTGGTTTCGGAAGAGGGGAAGGAAATCATGGTCGACGGCGCCATCGACGGCACACCTTCCGTGCTCGTGGACGCCGTGATCTTCCCTGACGGCGAACAGAGTTTGAAGATGCTGGAAAAGAACGGCGCGGCGAAATACTGCCTGCGGCAGGCGTATAAGCATCTCAAACCGTTGGGACTGGTCGGCGAGGCGAAGCGGATGCTGAAGGCTGCGGGCCTGTCCGAAGACAGTCAGGATGCCGGCCTTGTGCTGGAAAGCGATGCGCAAAAACTCATGAAGCCCTTTATCGAGGCCATGAAGCAGCACCGTATCTGGGCCAGAGAGGACAAGGCGAAAGACGTCGCCGCATAGCGCTTTTTGCGCGCTGCCGCGGCGCGCGGCAGGAATACCTGTGTCCCGCCTTCCCCGGCACGCTGGAGGAGGGCGGGACGATATTTTTTGTGCGCGGCGAATCTTCCTGAGCCGCATGTTTGTCAGCGCCGGGGTGAAAATGTCCTGTAATATTTCAACAGGGTGTTCACCCTCTCAACCCGGTAAAG
>CASQEL010000061.1 GCA_949427775.1 uncultured Desulfovibrionaceae bacterium | reverse complement strand
TCCGCCGTCCCTCTTTCCGGAAACAATAGCCATGATGGCCTGTGACGTCAATGGGCAAGGAGAAAGGCCGCCAGGGCAATCTTGACTTCCGGGCCCGGTTGTTTAACGGTTGACTGTTCCCCGGATGCTTCCGCCCGCATGTCACCCCATGTCGATTCGGAGAAAACGCCGATGAAGAGACTTGTCTATCTCCTCGCAGTTCTGTGTCTTTTGCCCGCCGCCTGTTCCGACGGCGGCACGTCCGCCAAAAAACGCGACGCCGCGCCGGTGAGCGTGATCGCGGCCGAGCGGCGCGACGTGGAACGCCGCCTCAACGTGGTGGGCAATGTGCAGGCCTCGGCCACGGTGGGCGTCAAGACACGTGTCACCGGAGAGCTGCTGGCCGTACACTTCAGGGAAGGGGACGACGTGAAGGAAGGGCAGAAGCTTTTCACCATCGATCCCCGTCCCTATGAGGCGGCGCTACGCGAAGCCAAGGCCCGCCTGGCCAAGGATCAGGCCCAGTTGATCAAGGCCACGGAAGACATGCGCCGCTACGGCAAGCTGGTGGGCGACGGCTACATCAGCCGGGAAGCCTACGATCAGGCCGCCACGGACGCCGCCTCGCTGCGGGCCACGGTCCAGGCCGACAAGGCCGCCGTGGAAAGCGCCGCGCTCCAGCTTCAGTACTGCACCATCACCGCGCCCATGAGCGGCCGCGCCGGAGCCATTCAGGCCGACCGGGGCAACATGATCAAGGCCAACGACACGGACCCCATTCTGGTCATCGACACCCTGGAACCGATCTATGTGTCGTTCGCCGTGCCGGAATCCCATCTCTCGGCCATTCTGGAGCGGTACGCCGCGGGGCCGGTGCCGGTGTCGGCCACGCCCGCGGGCGGGCGGGCGGTACAGGGAACGCTCAGCTTCATCGACAACAGCGTGGACACGCGCACAGGCACCATCAAGCTGCGCGGCACGTTCGAAAACCACGACCGCGCCCTGTGGCCCGGTCAGTTCGTGCAGGTGCGTCTGTCCCTGGGCACGCTGCCGCAAGCGGTGGTGATTCCGGCCGTGGCCGTGCAGGCCGGACGCAACGAGTCCTACGTCTATGTGGCGGACGCCGCCGCTACGGCGCAGTACCGCAAGGTGCGGGTGGATTTTGAAGCGGACGGCGCGGCCGTGGTCGGAGAAGGTCTGGAACCCGGCGAACGGGTTGTGGTGAAAGGGCAGGTCCGGCTGGCGCCCGGCGTGCCGCTGGATATCCGCAAATAGGGAACATGCATGAATATCGCCGCCGTTTTCATCCGCCGTCCCGTCGCCACCACCCTGCTCATGCTGGGCATGCTCTTTTTCGGCATGGCCGGATATGTGCAACTGCCTGTCAACCAGTTGCCCAACGTGGACTTTCCCACCATTCAGGTAATGGCCGATCTGCCCGGCGCGGACCCCGAAACCATGGCCGCCTCCGTGGCCACGCCGCTGGAGAAGGAATTTTTCACCATCGCGGGCATCGACTCCATCAGCTCGGTCAACGCCGTCGGGCGCACGCGGATCATCATCCAGTTCGCCCTGGATCGCGACATCGACGCCGCCGCCCTGGACGTGCAGTCGGCCATCGGCCTGGCCCAGCGCCGCCTGCCCACGTCCATGACCACCCCGCCGAGTTTCAGAAAGGTCAACCCGGCGGATCTGCCCATTCTGTACCTGACGGTGTCCTCCCCCACCCTGCCCCTGTACCAGCTCAACGAGTACGCGGACACGCTCATCGGGCAGCGGCTGTCCATGGTCAAGGGCGTGGCCCAGGTGGTCATTTACGGGCAGAAAAAATACGCCGTGCGGGCCCAACTGGACCCGGACGCCATGTCGGCCCGCCAACTGGGCATCGACGAGGTGGCGGACGCCATCATCGCCGCCAACAGCAAATTGCCCACGGGCACGCTGGAGGGCGCGCAACGGGCCAACAGCATCAAGGCTTCGGGACAACTGGAAAACGCGGCCGCCTTCCGGGATGTGGTGGTGGCCTACCGGGACGGCGCGCCGGTGCGCCTGCGGGATCTGGGCGACGTGGTGGACAGCGAGCAGCAGGACAAGCAGACCTCGTGGAGCATGGGCACGCCCAGCATCACTCTGGCCGTGGAGCGTCAGCCCGGCGCCAATACCGTGGAGGTGGTGGACGCCGTCAAAAAACTGCTGCCCGCCATGCAGCGCCAACTTCCGCCCTCGGTGGACGTGAATATTTTTTACGATCGCTCCGAGTCCATCCGCGAATCCGTGGCGGACGTGAAGTTCACCCTGATTCTGACCGTGTTTCTGGTGGTGCTGGTCATCTTTCTGTTTCTGCGCAACCTGCCCGCCACGGTCATTCCCAGTCTGGCCCTGCCCATGTCGGTGGTTTCCACCTTCGCCGTCATGTACGCGGGCGGCTTCAGCCTGGACAACCTCTCGCTCATGGCCCTGACGCTGGCCGTGGGCTTTGTGGTGGACGACGCCATCGTCATGCTGGAAAACATCGTCCGCCACCAGGAAATGGGCAAACCGCCCCTGCGGGCGGCCTTCGACGGGTCGGAAGAGATCGGCTTCACCATCCTTTCCATGACCGTCTCTCTGGCGGCGGTGTTCATTCCCGTGCTCTTCATGGGCGGCATCGTGGGACGGCTGTTCCGCGAGTTCGCCGTGGTGATCATCGTGGCCATCCTCTTTTCGGGCGTGGTTTCCCTGTCCCTGACGCCCATGCTCTGCGCCTATTTTCTCAAGGCCAAACCCAAACATCCGGCCCAGTACGAGGGACTGTACGGCAGGCTGGAGAGGATGTTCGACGCCATGGCCCACGGCTACGAGCGCGCCCTGCGCGCCGTGCTGCGCTACCGGCGCACGACGCTGTGGCTGTCGTTCGCCTTGCTGGGCGTCACGGCCGGGCTGTTCATGGTCATTCCCAAGGGCTTTCTGCCCACCGAGGACATGGGCTTTCTGGTGGCCTCCACCGAGGCGGAACAGGGCATTTCCTTCGCGGGCATGGTCGAGGCGCAGCACGGTCTGGACCCCATTCTGGAGGCCAATCCCGATCTGGATCGCTATGTCTCCGTGGTGGGCATCGTGGGGTCAAGCCAGAGCATGAACAACGGGATTATGATGTTCAAGCTCAAACCCCACACCGAGCGCCCGAAGATCGACACGGTGGCCGCCCGGCTGCGGCGGGAGCTGAACTCCACCACGGACATGCGGGTCTTCGTGCGCATTCCGCCCTCCATCAATATCGGCGGGCGCTCCACCAAGGCCCTGTACCAGTACACGCTCACCGGGCCGGACATGGCGGCCCTGTACGACGCCGCCGAGAAGGTGGAACGCGCCCTGCGGGCGCTGCCCCAGTTGCAGGACGTGAACAGCGATCTGCAACTCAAGAATCCCGAATTGCATGTGGACATCGATCGCAACCGGGCCGCGGCCCTGGGCGTGTCGCCTCAACAGATCGAGCTGGCCCTCCAGTCGGCCTACGGTTCCCGCGAAATCTCCACCATTTATACGCCCGCCAACGACTACAAGGTTTTTGTGGAGTTGCAGAAGCGTTTTCAGCAGGACGCCTCCGCCCTCTCCCGGCTGTATGTGCGCTCCTCCGACGGCAATCTGGTGCCGCTGGACACGGTGGCGGAGCTGAAGCCCAACGTGGGCCCCATCGCGGTGAACCATGCCGGACAGTTCCCGGCCGTGACCATCTCCTACAACCTGCGGCCGGGCGTCTCCCTGGGCGAGGGCGTGGCCGCCGTGGAGGCCGCGGCACGGCCCCTGCTGCCCGATTCGGTGACCGCCATGTCCCAGGGCACGGCCCAGGCGTTCCAGGATTCCCTGACCGGCATGGGCTGGCTGCTGCTTCTGGCCATCGTGGTCATCTATCTGGTTCTGGGCATCCTGTACGAGAGCTTCATCCATCCGATCACCATCCTGTCGGGCCTGCCCTCGGCGGGCTTCGGGGCCCTGGCGACCCTGTGGCTGTTCAGGGCGGATCTGAATCTGTACGCCTTCGTGGGCGTGATCATGCTGATCGGCATCGTCAAGAAAAACGCCATCATGATGCTCGATTTCGCCCTGGAGGCCCAGCGGCGCGACAAAAATCTCTCCCCGCTGGAAGCCATCACCCGCGGCTGTCATGTGCGGTTCCGCCCCATCATGATGACCACCATGGCGGCGCTGATGGGGGCGCTGCCCATCGCCGTCGGCATCGGGGCCGGGGCCGACGCGCGGCGTCCCCTGGGACTGGCCGTGGTGGGCGGGTTGTGCTTTTCCCAGTTCGTGACGCTGTTCATCACGCCGGTGTATTATTACTATCTGGAACGCCTGTCGCAGTACCTGGGCAAGCGTTTCGGAGGCAACTTCGAGCAGGCCGGGGCGGACATGGCCGATCCGGCCGCCGAAAGGGGATAGGGGACGATGACGCCGCGCGCCCGCGATCCGCGCCCGCGTCGGCGCTCGCCGCCGCCCGGAAAACGGCGAAGGAAGGCGCGCATGCCCTCGCGGCGGCCGTCCACTCCCGCGTCGGAAAAGCCTTTTCAAGGGGAACCGCTCCAAAATGTTCCCGAAGAATTTTCAACAAGCCCACAGCAACCGCAGACAATCAGGGGAACGTCCATGTCCGCAAAGCATACCGCCGCTCTCGCGCGCCGGGGAAAAGGCCGCCCTCGCGCCTTTGATCGCGCGCAAGCCCTGCACAGCGCCCTGAACGTCTTCTGGCGGCGGGGGTATGCGCCCGCCTCGGTAGCGGAATTATGCAAGGCCATGGAAATAAATCCGCCCAGCCTGTACGCGACATTCGGCAACAAGACCTCTCTCTTTCTTGAGGCCCTCCGGCATTATGAGCACACCTACTGGGACGCGCCCGCCAAACGTTTTCTGGCCGAGCCTGACGTGTACGCGGCGGTGGAGGAGCTTTTCCGGGAGTCGGCCCGAATCCTGCTCTCACCGGAGACTCCGTGCGGCTGTATGGTAGTGCTGGCGGCCATCAATATCTCCGAAAACGAAAAAGAGATTATCGAAACCGTGCGTGAACTCAGGCGGGCCACCAAAAAAATGTTTGCCGACAGGCTCCGGCAGGCCATTCAGGATGGTCAGCTCCCCCCGGACACCGATGTTCCGGCCCTGGCCGGAGCGCTCAACACCCTGCTGGAAGGTCTGTCCATTCAGGCACGGGATGACCTTTCCCAATCCGAATTGCAGGCTATTGCCGCCCATGCTGTGCGCATGCTGCCGCCACGTCTCCACGAGATTTAGGGTCAGCCCTCATTAAAACGCCGTCCGCGAAAAGCCGAGTTTTTTCGGCCTGCAAGGCGCAAGGCCAGCATTGGCCGAAGCTGTATTGAGCATACCGCAAGGTCAATGCTGGCCTTGCAACGCCGCAGAACGGAAAAAGGCGGCTTTGCAGCAGGCGGATTAATGAGGGCTGACCCTAGTACCGCATAACACAAAATACTTCGTATTTTGCGTCAAGATCATTCGCCGAAAAACGCGGTTTTCGGCTCATTCACGGCGACTACGCCGCCGCGCCATGCTCTCGCATGGCGGCTAGTACACAGAAACTTTAAATGTTTCTGTGTACTAGCTTTTCCGTCGCCGCATCGATCAGGAACACGAAGAAAGCTCTTGACATTTTTTTAGCAGACGCTAAAAAAATATCCACCAACATGACGCGCCTTGCCGAGGGCGCCGGACAGCCCGCGCGGCCCAGCAAAAGGCGTGCTCCTTCCCGCTGCGAGCGCCACGGGGGGCGCTTGCGGAGGCGGTGGCCATCTCGGGCGGTCCTTGCGAAAAAAGCGGGAATCCCCCGCAGAAAAAGGAGAAAACTCATGGGCAAAAACATCCTCATTCTGAACGGCAGTCCCCGCCTGAAGGGCAATACGGCCATACTGTGCGACGCGTTCATGAAAGGCGCGGAAAGTGCCGGTCATGTCGTAACCCGTTTCGATCTTCAAAAAATGACCATCCACGGGTGCCTGGGCTGCATGAAGGGCGGAAAGGACGCCGCAAGCCCCTGCGTGCAGAAGGACGACATGGGGAAGATATACCCCGCGTATACGAGCGCCGATGTGGTCGTGCTGGCATCGCCCATGTACTACTGGAGCGTGTCCGCGCAGCTCAAGGCCGCGTTTGACCGCCTGTTCGCCGTGGCGGAATGCGATCCGAACTATGCCAACCCGCGCAAGGAATGCGCCCTGATCATGGCTGCCGAGGGGGACTCCGCCGACAACTGGAAGCCCGTGCTGGACTACTATCACGCGCTGACCGGTTTTCTGGACTGGACGGACAAGGGACAGGTGCTGGCCGGAGGCGTCATGGAAGCGGGCGCTGTCGCCGGCAAGCCGGTTCTTGAAGAGGCGTTCCGCTTCGGCGCGTCGCTCTAGTACCGCATAACACAAAACACTTCGTATTTTGTGTCAAGATCATTCGCCGAAAAACGCGGTTTTCGGCTCATTTACGGCGACTATACCGCCGCGCCATGCTTTCGCATGGCGGCTAGTACACAGAAATTTTAGATGTTTTTGTGTACTAGGGCCAGCCCTCAGTAAAACGCCGTCCGCGAAAAGCCGCATTTTTTCGGGCTGTAAGGCGCAAGACAACATTGGCCGAAGCCGTAGTAAACCTGCCGCAAGGTCAATAGTAGCCGTGCAACGCCGCGGGACGGGAAAAGGCGGCTTTGCGGCAGGCGGATTACTGAGGGCTGACCCTAACAAAGCCGCAAATGCCGCATCGCATGCCGTCCGGAACGCCAAGACACTCGCAGGAAGCCATAACCATTTGAAACAACAAGAAAAGATGTAGCGGCCGACATATGCATTGCCACTGTTTTCAACAGAGTATCCTTGTTCGTGCGATCTCCGCGGGCGGCCCCGGCGAAGGCCCGCGGATCTTTCGCCCGCCCATTGACAGGACGTCACGGCGGACATACAGAAAAACGCCGTATATTCGCGGCTGAACTTTGATTGCCGGAGGGTATTCTGTGGTGAAAAAACGCGCCCTGCAACAATGGAGTGTGGAAGATTCGGCCGAACTGTACGGCATCCGCAACTGGGGGGCGGGCTACTTCAACGTGTCCGCCGCCGGAGAAGTGACGATCTCTCCCATGGGCGAGGGCAAGGGGCCGCAAGTCGGCATCCCGGAAATCATTCGCGGCATGCGCGAACGCGGGTACGACATGCCGGTGCTGCTGCGGGTGGAAAACATTTTGGACTCGCAGATATCCTTTCTGCACGAATCGTTCCGCAACGCCATCAAAAAACTGGACTACAAAGGCGAGTACCGGGGCGTGTTCCCCATCAAGGTCAACCAGCAGCAACAGGTGGTGGAGAAGATCGCCCAGTTCGGCACACGCTTCCACCACGGGCTGGAAGTGGGCTCCAAGGCCGAACTCATCGCGGCCGTGTCCCAACTGAGCGACACGCAGGCATGCCTGATCTGCAACGGCTACAAGGACGAAGAATTCATCGACCTGGGCCTGCATGCCCTGCGCATGGGCTTCAACTGCTTTTTCGTGGTCGAAATGCCCGGCGAACTGGATCTGATTCTGGAGCGCGGCGAAGCGCTGGGCGTCAAACCCAGCATCGGCGTGCGCGCCAAGCTCTCCGTCAAGGCGGGCGGGCACTGGACGGATTCCGGCGGCGAACGCTCCACCTTCGGCCTGACCCCGGCGCAAATCGTGGACGTGGTGGACAGGCTCAGGGAGCGCGACATGCTCGACTGCTTCCGCCTGCTCCACTATCATCTGGGATCGCAGGTGCCCAACATCCGCGACATCCGCACCGCCGTCATGGAAGGCAGCCGTCTGTACGCCGGTCTGGTCCAGGAAGGCGCGCCCATGGGCTATCTCGATCTGGGCGGCGGACTGGCTGTGGACTACGACGGATCGCACACCAATTTCGTCTCCAGCCGCAACTACAATCTGGACGAATACTGCGCCGACGTGGTGGAAGCCATCATGACCATTCTGGATGAGCAGGGCGTGCCCCACCCCCACATCGTCACCGAATCCGGACGGGCCACCGTGGCCTATTATTCCATCCTGCTCTTCAATATTCTGGACGTGAGCGCCGTGGAGTTCGGCAGTCTGCCCGATCAGCTCCCGGAAGACGCCCCGGAATCCGTGCGCAATCTGCGCGAGGTGCTGCACAGCCTGACCCTGCGCAACCTTCAGGAATGCTACAACGACGCCATCTACTACCGGGACGAAATACGCCAGTTGTTCATCACCGGGCGCGTCACCCTGCGCCAGCGCACCCTGGGCGAACGTTTCTACTGGGCCATCATGGGACGCATCGCCGAGGAAAAAACCAAGCTCAAGCACGTGCCGCGCGATCTGGCCGACATCGACGTGGGGCTGGCCGACATCTACTACGGCAATTTCAGCGTGTTCCAGTCCCTGCCGGACTCCTGGGCCATCGATCAGCTCTTCCCGGTCATGCCCGTGCACCGGTTGAGCGAATTTCCCTCCCAGCAGTGCATTCTGTCGGACATCACCTGCGATTCGGACGGACGCATCGATCATTTCATCGATCCCCAGGGCATGAAGTCCACGCTGAACCTGCACCCCCTGCGCGACGGCGAGGAATACTACCTCGGCGTCTTTCTGGTGGGAGCCTACCAGGAAACCCTGGGGGATCTGCACAACCTGCTCGGCGACACCAACGTGGTGTCCGTGCGGATCAACGACGACGGCAGCTACGAATTCGTGCGCGAAATCCGCGGCGACACCGTGTCCGACATTCTGGGATACGTGGAATACGATCCGCGCCGCATTCTGGAGGAAATCCGCACCACGGCCGAAACCGCCGTGCGTCAGGGACGCCTGACCCCCAGCGAACGCTTTTCCGTCATGCAGGCTTTTGAAGACGGGTTGCGGGGATACACCTACTTTGAACGATAGGCCGCCAGGAAGGCGGCCCGCCGCGCGGCGGGAGCGCAGCCGCAACCGCGCTTGCGGCAAGCGACAGCGAGTGCCGCACAGGAAGTGCGGTCGAGCGACATCTTGCAAGACGGGTTGCGGGGATACACCTACTTTGAACGATAGGCCGCCAGGAAGGCGGC
>CASQEL010000060.1 GCA_949427775.1 uncultured Desulfovibrionaceae bacterium | reverse complement strand
TGGGGGCTGCTCGCCCCCAAACCCCCCGGCAGGGGAATGATTCCCCTGCACCCCCGATGGCCGGCCGGCGCAAAGCGCCGGCCGGCAAAATGGAGGGACTGAACAATCCGGGGGGGGGCATGATGCCCCCGGCGAGGTGTGGGGCGGAGCCCCACATCTTTTGGAGTATTTCAACCGTGAACCGCTCTAACGAGTCCTGCCCCCGGGAAGGCCGAAAGAGTCTCGAAAGCGCTTGACCGCGCGGACAAGGCGCGGCACAACGGCTGTATGATGTCCGCCGTTCCTCCTCATGTCGTCGCTTCTTGCGCCGCCGCGTCCGACGCGGGGAGCATTCCCGTCGCGCTTGAACGTTGCTCCTCTTATGACCGCGCCGCCGTGCAGGCGGCCGTGATCCGTGTTCTGGAAGCCGCCGCCTGGCCGTCGGTCCGGGGACGCCGCGTGCTGGTGAAGCCCAATTTATTGCGGGCCGCGCCCCTGAGTTGCACCCATCCCGAGGTGACGCGCGCCGTCTGCCTCTGGCTGCTGGAGCAGGGAGCACGGGTTCGCGTGGCGGATTCGCCGGGCTTCGGCACGGCCCGCGGGGTGGCCCGGCATATCGGTTTGGACGAAGCGCTGGCTCCGCTGGGGGTCCGGGTGGAACCCATGAACAGGGCGCGTCCCGTGCCGTTGCGGGCCGGGGGAACATGGGGCGTCTCTCGATTGGCGCTGGAAAGCGACGTGCTGGTGTCGGCGCCCAGGGTCAAGGCTCACGCCCAGATGCGGCTGACCTTGTCGGTGAAAAACCTGTTCGGTTGCGTGTGCGGGCTGCGCAAGGCTGTGGCCCATACCGTGCAGGGGGAACGCCTGGAAACTTTCGCGGACGCTCTGGCGGATCTGTACGAGGCCTTGCCCCCTGTCCACGCCGTGGCGGATGGCGTCACGGCCATGCATGTGACCGGGCCGTCCGGCGGCGAGCCGTTTCCGTTGGGATGCCTGGGGGCCTCGGCGTCCGCCGTGGGGCTGGACACGGCGCTGGGCGTCGTGTTGGGCGTGAGGCCGGAGGCGATCCCGCTCTGGGCGGCTCTGTTGCGGCGCGGCGTGCCCGGCGCGCTCCCGGAAACCTTGCGCTATCCCTTGCTGTCTCCCGACGCGGTGGCGACGACGGGCTTCCGCATGCCCGAAGAACTGGCCGATGTCTCTTTTCGCCCCCGGCGGTTGCTGGCGAGCCTGGGCCGCCGCGTGTGGGCGTCCCTGCGTCGCTGAATCCTGTAACCTTCACGAGGAACTACCCATGCCCAGAATACTGCCCGGTGAAACGGATCTGTATGCCCTGACCGATTCCAACCTCAGCCTGGGGCGTCCCGTGGAGGACGTGGCCGCCGCGCTGCTGCACGCGGGCGTCAGGATTCTCCAGTATCGGGAAAAGAAGCTGAAGGGCGGAGAAATGCTGCGTCAGTGCGGAGAACTGCGCCGTATGACGCGGGAGGCGGGCGCATGTTTCATCGTGAACGATCATGTGGATATCGCCATGCTGGTGGACGCCGACGGCGTGCACGTGGGACAGGAGGATCTGCCTGTGGAGGCGGTGCGCTCGCTGGTGGGACCGGATAAAATCATCGGCCTGTCCACGCACACCCCGGAACAGGCCCGCGCCGCCGTGGCCGCCGGGGCGGACTACATCGGCGTGGGGCCCATCTTCGCCACGCGGACCAAGGAAGACGTCTGCGCCCCCGTAGGGTATGCGTATCTGGACTGGGTCGCGGCCAACATGGATCTGCCCTTTGTGGCCATAGGGGGCATAAAACGGCATAACATCGCCGAGGTCGTCCGTCATGGAGCGCGTTGCTGCGCGCTGGTGTCCGAGCTGGTAGGCGCGGAAGACATCCGCGCCCGTGTGGCGGAAGTGCGCGCGGCCGCTCGCGGAGAGTGAGCGGAGGCCGCACGGAAAATTTCATCGACGACGTCTGGCGATCGGACTCCATATCGGCGGGAGGCGAGCACGCCATGCCCGGCGGGTATGCTCTCCGGTCAAAAGCGTGTGGCCGACGCTCAAGGGGAGTTGTCATTGCCGAAAGCGTCCGGGATGTCCGCCGCGTCAGAGCGGCAGCTTCTCCATCACTGGAATAAAAAGGCGGGCGTGCGCGCGGCGGCCTGATCCAGGTCCAGATCCAGGACGCTTTCCAGCACTTCCTTCCAGAGTTTGTTTTTCCTGGGGCGCTCCAGCAACGGGACGGACGCGGCGACGCCGGTCTGCTTGCGGAGCTCGCGCAGGGCCGCGTCCGGGCCGCCCAGTTCGTCCACCAGCCCCAGTGCTTTGGCCGCGCGTCCGGTGAAAATGCGTCCGTCGGCCATGGCCTGCACCTTTTCCAGCGGCAGTTTGCGGTTTTCGGCCACCAGAGCCACGAATTGCCGGTGCATATCCTGAAGAACGCCGTCCAGATAGGTGCGTTCCTCGGCCGTCAGGGGCCGGAAGGGCGAGCCCGCGTCCTTGAAGCGCCCGGTGCTCAGGCTTTCCCGGCCGACGCCGATTTTCTGCATTAGGCCCTGCAACTGCGGCAGCTCCATTTTGACCCCGATGGAACCGGTGACCGTGGAGGGGTTGGCCACCACGTAGGAAGCGCCCATGGCGGCCATGAGACCGCCGGAAGCCGCCACCGATCCCATGGACGCCACCACGGGCTTGCGGGCGGACAGGGCGTGCAGGGCCTCGTAGAGTTCCTGCGAGGCCGCCGCGCCGCCGCCGGGAGAATCGATGCGCAGCAGCACGCCCTTGACGTTCGGGGCGCGTCGCACCTTGTCTATCCAGGCCAGCAGGGGCCGGGTGTCGGCGATCATTCCTTCCACGCGCACCACAGCCAGCTTGTCGCCGCCGGAGAGATCGTCGCCGCGGCCCAGATAGGCTCCCAGGCCGATCAGAAGCAACAGCGTCGCCAGGCCCCAGAAAAGCAGCGGATGCCGTTTGCGGAACGGTTTTCGGGGCAATGCCCAGGGATAGGGGGGGATGTGCCGCCAGGGACAGGCGGTACAGGAGGTCGCGTCCGCGCCGTTTTCCGGTTTTGCGGCGCTCTCCGGGAGCGGGCTGAAGCTGAAGGTCAGGGAATCCGTAGTTTCTTTATGCATGGGAGACGCCTTCATAGTCTGGTGCATGACGCGCATGATCGTCGCGGCGGCGTTGCCGCCGGCGATCACGCGGGAACATTCCTCTGCGCGGAGCCGGGCGAATCCGTTTGAAGCCCGCGCATTCCGGCACAGGCGGGGGCGATTGTCGAATCTATAAAAGAGAGGGGGAGCTTTCGCTCCCCCTCAGTACACATCCGGAAAACAATCAGTCGTTGTGTTCGGCTTCCTCGGCCATTTTCTGCTTCAGCAGATCGCCGAGGTTCTGGCCGGTTTCCACGGGCCCGGAACGGAATTCCTTGGGCTTTTTGCGTTCCTCGTCGTCCTTGATCTGCTTGATGGACAGACCCAGACGGCGCTCTTCCGCGCTCACATGGATGACCTTGGCCTGAATTTCCTGGCCTTCCTTGTACAGTTCGGCCGGGCTCTTGACCTTTTTGCTGGACAGTTCGGACACGTGGACCAGGCCTTCAATGCCTTCCTCCACTTCCACGAACAGGCCGAAGTCGGTGATGTTGGTCACGACGCCCTTGACCGTGCAGCCCACGGGGTAGGTGTTGGGCACATGGCCCCACGGATCTTCCACCAACTGCTTGATGCCCAGGGTGAACTTTTCGTTTTCCTGGTCCACGGTCAGGACCTTGGCCTGCACCACGTCGCCCACCTTGAACATTTCGTTGGGATGGCGGACTTTCTTGGTCCAGGAGATGTCGGACACATGGATGAGGCCGTCGATGCCGTCCTCGATGCCGATGAACATGCCGAATTCGGTGATGTTCTTGATCACGCCCTCAAGGATGGTCCCTTCGGGGTACTTCTCGGCCACCAGTTCCCACGGATTCGGCTTGACCTGCTTCATGCCCAGGGAGATGCGTTTCTTTTCGCCGTCCACGCCGAGGATGATCACTTCCACCTCGTCGCCCACGCGCACCATCTGGGAAGGATGGCGCAGCTTGCGGGTCCAGGACATTTCGGAGATGTGCACCAGGCCTTCCACACCGGCTTCCAGTTCGACGAACGCGCCGTAATCCACCAGATTGGTGACTTTGCCCTGGCACTTGGCGCCTTCGGGGAAGCGCGCGGTGATGTCCTGCCACGGATCCGGCACCAGTTGCTTGAGACCAAGGGAAACCTTGTGGTTTTCCTTGTCGAAGGACAACACCTTGAGTTCCAGATCCTGGCCCAGGGTGATCATTTCCTTGGGATGGCGGATACGCTTCCAGGACATGTCGGTGATGTGCAGCAGGCCGTCCAGGCCGCCCAGATCCACGAACACGCCGTATTCGGTGATGTTCTTGGCCTTGCCGTGGACGATCTGCCCCTCTTCGAGGGTGCGCAGCAGATCCTGGCGTTTGGAGTCGCGTTCCTCTTCCAGGAGGACGCGGCGGGAAACGATGACGTTGCTGCGGCGGCGGTTGATCTTGAGGACGCGGAATTCGAACTCCTGGTTGACCAGGGCGTCCATGTCCGGCACGGGACGCAGATCCACGTGGGAGCCGGGCAGAAATGCTTCCACGCCGCCGATGTCAACAGTATAACCGCCCTTGATGCGCCGAACGATGTGTCCCTTGATGACGCTGTTCTTTTCCTGCACGTCTTCGAGCTGGTCGAAGAGCTGCATGCGTTTGGCCTTTTCGAATGAAAGGGTGATGGTGCCTTCCATTTCATTCTTGCGGACCACGTACACGTCCACACGGTCCCCTACGGAGACGGTCAGGTTGCCCGCGGCGTCCCTGAATTCGTGTGCGGGGATTTGTCCTTCGGATTTGAAATTGACGTCCACCAGCACGTTGTCGTCGTCCACGCGGACGATTTCGCCCTTGACGATGGAACCTTCTTCCAAGTCGCCGAAGTCCGTGCTCAGGTAGTTCTCGAGGGCGCTTTCAAAGCTGATGTCTGCGTCGTGCCCGGTTTCCTGGTTTGCCATAGTTTCCAATGCCTCCAAACATGATTTCCCATGAGGGATGCAGGTGCGTAGCAGAAAACGGAGATAAAGACAAGTGCCCTTCTTTCCGCGCTGCCGCCGCCGTTCTTTTGTCTCCTCGGCGTCCGGCTCCGGGGACGCGCCCGGGCCGCGGGCGCGGATGGTCCCGTCGGCCTCGATCTTTCGCGGCGGTCGTCCGGCGCAAGACCGCGCCCTCCGGATTATTGTCGCTGCCGGGGGGGCGTCCCGTCCGTCTCCGGCCGGGGCGCGGCGGGCGCTTCCCGCCTCGCGGCCGGGGGCGTCGGATCCGGGGTCGGGGCGTCGGCGGAGAGAGCGTGCTGTTCGCCCCGGATGCCGCGCAGGGCCTTGTCCACAGTGCCGCCGAGGGTTTTGGAAACCTCCCCGGCCTGTCCGCGCGCCTGTTCCACCAGTTCCCCGGCTTTTTCCTTCGCCTGAACAAGCATGTCTTCCGCCTGTTCCCTGGCCTGTTCCATCAACTCTCCGGCCTGCTCCTTGAGGGCGTCGGCCCGTTCGCGGGCCTGATCGACCAATTCCCCGGCGCGTTCGCGCAGGACGTCCATGGCGGTGGGGCCGGACGCCGCCGCGTCTTCGGCCCGGAGCTTGCGGACTTCCTCGTCGCGCAGCACGCGCCGGAGCACCTTGCCCACCAGCGTCTTGGGCAATTCCTCACGGAACTCGAAGAATTTCGGAACTTTGTAGTTGGCAAGCTTTTCGCGGCAGTGCGCCACCAGTTCCGCCACCGTGAGCGTTTCGCCGGGTTTGGGCACCACATAGGCTTTGAGCGCCTCCCCGCGGGAGCGGTGCGGCACGCCCACGGCCACGGCTTCGGCCACTTTGGGATGTTCGTAGAGCACTTCGTCGATTTCACGCGGATAGACGTTGTACCCGCCCACAATGGCCATGTCTTTTTTGCGGTCCACGATGAAATAGTAGCCGTCCTCATCCCGATAGGCGATGTCGCCGGTGAACAGCCAACCGTCGCGCAGGGTGCAGGCCGTCTCTTCCGGGCGCTGCCAGTAGCCCGCCATGACCTGCGGCCCCCGCACCACCATTTCGCCGATCTCGTTGTCCCCGAGGGTACGCGTGCCGGTTTCCGGATCCACGATGCGGATTTCCGTGGCGGGCAGGGGCACGCCGATGGACCCGGTTTTCTGCAGACCGTAGATGGGGTTGGCCGCCACGCAGGGCGAGGCTTCCGTCAGTCCGAAACCTTCGGTGATATGGGCGCCGGTCAGGTTCTGGAAGCGGATCAGGGCATCCCTGGGGAAGGGCGCGGAGCCGGAGATGCACATTTCGATGCAGGTAAGATCGTACCTGGCGATGTCTTTCTGCTGCATGAGCGAGATATACACCGACGGCGTGCCGATAAAGAAATTGGGGCGGTATTTCCGGATGGTCCGCAGCAGATCGCCGGGGGTGTAGCGGGGCACGGGTATGGTGGTGGCCGCGTACAGCGCGGGCAGCAGCAGGTTGCCCGCCAGTCCGAAGACGTGGAAAAACGGCAGGATGGAAAGAAACGTATAGCGCTTGTCGTCCGCGTCGCCGCCGATGATGGCCCGGAGGATCTGCATCTGGGACGAAAGGTTCTGGTGGGTCAGCATGGCCGCCTTGGAAAATCCCGTGGTGCCGCCCGTGTACTGGAGCAGGGCCAGGGTGTTCCGGGGATCGGCCACCTTGGCGCTGTAGCGTTCCCGGGTTTTGAACATCTCCTTCCAGGTCGCCACGCCCGCGTCGCCGTAAGGAACTTCGGGCAGGTGTCCTTCACGTTTGGCTTTCCAGGGCTGGAGCAGATTCAGGGGAAAGGCCAGACCGTCGGCGATGCGGGTGACAATGCACAGCTCCAGCCCCAGGCGCGGCAGCAGCGGGGCGATTTTGGGCCAGAGCAGATCCAGCGTGATCAGCACCTTGGATTGGGAGTCCTCGAAGTGGTGGGTCAACTCCTTCTCCATATACAGGGGATTGGTCATCACCGCGACGGCCCCGGCTTTGAGCACGGCCCAGAAGGCGATGACGGTCTGGGGAATGTTGGGGAGCATGATGGCCACGCGGTCGCCTTCGTTCACGCCGCGCAGGCGCAACGCGGCGGCCAGTGTTTCGGCCTTGTCCCGGAGCTGCCGGTAGGTGAGGGTCAGATTCTGGAACACGACGGCCTTGCGGTCGCCGTAGCGCGCGGTGGCCTGATCCAGAACCTTCTGGAGCGCTTGTTCCTTGAAGTCGAGATCCGGCAGCTCGCGGCCCTCGAAGTGCCGCCACCAGAGCGGCGCGGGGGGCGTGACGGAGGGGGCGGAGGCGGGGCGGGTGTCTTGTGTCATGCTGTCGACCTGGAGAGTTACAGGGTTGCGGGAATGCGGCGCGCCCCGAAAAGGGGCGCGGAAGCGAAGGGCGGAACGGCGGACCGTCAGGCCAGGGCCGTCAGATCGTAGTCCCCGGTTTCCACGATGTCGGCCTCCACCAGCGCGCCGGGCGCGACGCCGGGGCCGCTGATGTAGGTGATGCCGTCGATGTCCGGGGCCTGGAACCAGACCCGCCCCGTGTGCAGTCCCGGCCATTCGGGATGCGGCGCGTCCACCAGCACGGGCAGGCGCGCGCCGTCCAGGCGGCGCAGGGCGTCGGCGCTGATGTCGGCCTGGAGTTCCATGAGGCTGTCGCGCCGCCGTTCCTTGACGGCGTCGTCCACCTGATCCGGCATGGCGGCCGCGGGGGTGCCTTCCTCGGCCCGGTAGGCGAACACGCCCATGTGGGAAAAACGCACCTCTTCCACAAACCGCCGCAGCGCGGCGAAATGGGCTTCCGTCTCGCCGGGGAAGCCGACGATCAGGCTGGTGCGCAGGGCCGCCTCCGGAAAGGTTGCGCGGATGCGCTCCACCACCACGCGGGGATCCCGCGCGAAGGGCCGTCCCATGCGTCCCAGCACGTCCGGGTGGGCGTGCTGCAGGGGCACGTCAAAATAGGGCAGCAGGGCCGGTCCCGCGCCGCGCATGAAGGACAGCAGCTCGGGAGTGACGCCCGCCGGATAGAGATAGAGCAGACGCAGCCAGGTCAGGCCGCGCAGGGGCAACAACCGCTCCAGCAGACGGATCAGTCCGTGCTTTTCGCCCAAATCCTCGCCCCAGGCGGTGACGTCCTGAGCCACCAGCACCAGTTCCCGGACGCCCTGGTCCAGCAGGGCCTGCGCCTCGGCGGCCAGAACAGGGGCCGGTACGGAGCGGTGACGCCCCCGGATGGACGGGATGGTGCAGAAGGAGCAGGCGTGGCGGCAGCCGTCGCTGATTTTCAACCAGGCATAGGACGGCCCTGTGGACAGCAGCCGCCCCGGCGTCGGAGAGCTCAGGCCCAGTCGTTGCGCCAGCAGGGCGGGCCATTGCTCGATCTGCTGATTGGGCAGCCAGAGGTCCACTTCCGGAATCTCGGCCGCCAGCTCGGCCGCGCCGTACCGGCCCACCATGCAGCCGGCCACGGCCAGCAGGGGACGCCGTTTCAGCGTTTCCAGGCGGTGGACGGCTTCCAGAACGGCGCGCACGGATTCTTCCACGGCGGGCCGGATGAAGCCGCACGTGTTGATGAGCACGACGTCCGCGCGGCCCATGTGTTCCGCCGGGCGTACCGCCGCGCCCAGGGAACCCAGCAGATGTTCGGTGTCCACGCGGTTTTTGGGACAGCCCAGGCTGACGGAATAGATCTTGAGCATGGCGTTCGGGAGGGGTGAAGGTGCAGGGGAGGGCGGCGAAAATGTCTACAAGTTGCCGTACCGCATCCCCCCCGTGCCGGGCAAGGTTTTTTTCCCGAAATTGCCGAAAATCTTCCTCCGGACGTTCCATACAGGCGGCGTTCGGCGTTTCTGTCGGAGGAAAACAGCGGTACGCGCTCCTCTTGTTGACGTCCGCCCGGCGGGCCGCGCTTTCCACGCTGACGGCCCCGGACGCGGGGCCTTTTCCGGAGCGGGAGAAACGTCTAGTACCGCATAACACAAAATACTTCGTATTTTGCGTCAAGATCATTCGCCGA
>CASQEL010000059.1 GCA_949427775.1 uncultured Desulfovibrionaceae bacterium | reverse complement strand
GTCCATGTCAAACCACGGTTCAGGCAGGGCAATCGCATGAAGCGCATAACTCTTTGAAATAACGAAAAAAATCTGTGGCGACCGACGTATGTATTGCCAATACTCTCAATAGATTATCTTCGTTCATGCGATTGCACTGCGGTTCAGGCCATGGCGAGAGGGCTCGGGAGATCTTGCGTCGGACGAACGCTTTCCGGCGTCCGGGGCATGACCGCCGCGCCGCTTGCCGCCTGAAGAGGATGTCAGGCGCCTGAAGTCACGGCGTACCCGCGGGGAGTCACCATACGTTCAGCGGTGACGCGGGTTGTCGTATTGCCGATAATCAAGAGGGAAAGCATGTCCGCATCAGTGCCGCAAAAGTCTCGAAGGGGGCGGATCAGCGTCTGTTGATCCGGACGATAGGCCTTGTGCACCAGACCCACGGGCGTTTCCGGCGTTCTATGCCGACGGGCCAGCTCCAGCGCTCGATCCAACTGCCAGTCCCGGCCTTTGGAACGGGGATTGTAGAGCGCCAGGACGAAATCGGCTGCCAGGGCTGCCTCCAGGCGCTGCTCGATGCGCTCCCACGGGGTCAGCAGATCGCTCAGGCTGACGCAGGCGAAATCGTGCATCAGCGGCGCGCCCAGCAGGGCCGCGGCCGCACAGACGGCGGGCACGCCCGGAGCTATTGTGACGGGCACGGCATCCGCCAGATCGCGGGCTTCCAGCAGTTCGAAGATCAGGCCGGACATGCCGTAGATGCCCGCATCTCCCGAGCAGACCACGGCCGTGGGGGAACCGGCCAGCGCGGCGTCGATGGCCGCGTTGCAGCGATCCGCCTCCCGGCGCATGCCCGTGGTGACGACATTTTTGCCGCGCAGTCGCTCCGGAGATATCAGATCCACATACAAGCGGTAGCCGACAATGGTCTGCGCCGCGTCCAGCATGGCCGCTGCCTGGGGCGTCAGCAGGGCGGCATCGCCGGGACCGAGGCCGACGACGTACAAGGGAGCCGGATTCATGCTTCGTCCGCCATGCATTCGGGAAGCGCCACAGCCACGGTGACGGTTTCCGCATATGTTGTTTTAGGGGCCAGCAGCAGCGCGTCTTCGCCGCCCGCCGCCAGCAGAGCCGCGCCTTCGCAGACGCTGATGCGTTCCACGCCGAAGAGTTGGGCGGCCATGGCCGAAGGCGTGGGCGCGGGAGCTTCGGCCAGCTCCTCGGGCGTGTAAAAGCGCAGGGGCGTGCGCAATGCCGCCGCCGCATCCAGCAATCCCCGCTCGTCCCGCTTCGCGGTCACGGAGGCCAGCGCGGCCACGGCCTGAGGTTCCAATCCGGCATCGGTCAGCGTCGCGCGCACGGCCGTCAGAATATCTTCGCTCGTGGCGCCCCGGCGGCATCCCACGCCGACATGCAGCGCGGGCACGGCCAGGCGCAGCAGCGTGTCGGCCGGTTCGATATGCCGCCAGTGCACGGAAACCGTCGGTTTGTCGAGCCGCACATGAGGCGGACGGACCGGGGTGAACAGGGGGCCGCAGTCCAGCGGCAGCCGGTCGAACGGATCGTAAATCTGGACTGTCTCTCCGGCCAGTAACGCGGCGTTGATGTCCTTGATCCGATCCCAGTCCAGGATGGCGCACCCGGCCTGTTGAGCCAGCACGTCCAGGGCGGGCAGATCCTCGGTATCCGTGGCTGTGGTGATGACCGGGGCGCCGCCCAGGCATTCCGCCACCTGTCGGGCGAGACGATTTGCCCCGCCCCAGTGCCCGGACAGCAGGCTGACGGCGAATCTGCCGTGCTGATCGCAGACCACCACGGCGGGATCGCGGCTCTTTTTTTCCAGATACGGCGCGATGCAGCGCACGGCGATGCCCGCCGCCGTGATGAAGATATGCCCCTGATAGCGGTGAAAGCGCTCCGCCACCAGAGGGGGCAGACCGGAAAAGCCCTGTTCCCCCTGCCGGGCCAGCCGATACGGCGCGAAGACGTCCGCGCCGAGACCGGCGGCCAGACGGCGGGCCAGCTCCACCCCCTGAGGCGTCAGCGCGTAGCAGGCAAGCGTGTTGGACATGGCCCGAACCCTACAGTTCCAGAGTGCGGGCGGCGTCCAGCGTTGCGGCGAAATCCCGGTCCGTATGCGCGAAGGAGGTCATGCCCGTTTCAAACGGCGCGGGGGCCAGATAGACGCCTTTTGCGCGCATTTGTTTGTAGAAGTCGGCAAAGATTTTCGTGTCGGCGCGGGTGACGGCTTCAAAGTTCGTCACGGCCTCGTCGGTGAAGAACGGGCAGAACATGGCCCCCAGGGTGTGTACCCGGATCGGCACGCCTTTGCTCTTGAGGATGCTTTCCAACTCGCCGGCGAAACGGGCGGTACGCTGTTCCAGCGCGGCGTAGTCGCAGGTTTTGAGGATGCGCAGCGTGGCGAGACCGGCGGCCATGGCCAGCGGATTGCCGGACAGGGTTCCCGCCTGGTAGATGTCTCCCTCGGGAGCGATGCGCCGCATGTAAATCGCTTTGCCGCCGTAGGCTCCCACAGGCAGGCCGCCGCCGATGATTTTGCCGAAGGTGGTGAGATCCGGGGTGATGCCGAAACGGGCCTGGGCTCCGCCGTAGGCCAGTCGGAAACCGGTGATGACTTCATCGAAAATGAGCAGAGACTTGTGGGCGTCGCACAGATCGCGCAGTCCCTGCAGAAAACCGGGCTGCGGCGGCACCAGACCCATGTTGGCGGCCACGGGTTCCACAATAACCGCGGCGATGTCCGGGCCCTGGGCGGCGAACAGCGTCTTGACGGCTTCCAAATCGTTGTACGGAGCCAGCAGGGTATCGGCCACCACGGCGGCGGGGACGCCCGGCGTGCCGGGAATGGACAGGGTGGCGACTCCGGACCCGGCGGCCGCCAGGAAGGGATCGGCATGACCGTGATAGCAACCGATGAACTTCAGCACCTTGTTGCGGCCGGTGACGCCGCGCGCCAGACGCAGGGCGCTCATGGTGGCCTCGGTGCCGGAGTTGACCATGCGCACCATCTCCACGGAAGGCAGCGCGTCCACCACTTCCTGCGCCAACAGCACTTCGTCTTCGCAGGGCGCGCCGTAGCTGGCGCCCCGTCCGGCGGCCTCCGTCACGGCGCGGGTGACCTCGGGATGGGCGTGTCCCAGAATCATGGGACCCCAGGAGAGCACATAGTCGATGTAGCTGTTGCCGTCCACATCCGTGATGCTGCTGCCTTTGGCGGAACGGATGAACAGCGGAATGCTGTCCACATTGCGGCAGGCCCGCACGGGGCTGTTGACGCCGCCGGGGATATGTTTCCGGGCCGCCTCGAAAAGGCGGAGAGAAGTCGTTTCCATGAAAGCTCGTCCTTGTCAGGTTAAAAATAGGTCATGGATATTTTTTTCAGCTCCGCGACGCTTTCCAGCACGGCGTGGACGTCAAGAGCCGTTTCACGACGGAGTTCTTCCACCACGTCCAGACATTCCTGCCGGGTGCGCCCGTGGATCATGGTGTAGAGCGTGTACGGCCAGTCCGGAGCGGTGGTGGGGCGGTGATAGCAGTGGGAAATGCGCGGATGCCTGGCCGCATGCTCGCCGCAGGCGTCGATCCGCGCGTCGTCAATGAGCCAGGCCACCATGGCGTTGTGGGTCCAGCCGGTTTTCTGGTGTTTGATGCTGGCGCCGAAGCGGCGTATGGCGCCTTCCTCGCGCAGACGCCGCAGCAGGGCCATGACCGTTTCTTCATCCGTGCCCGCCTGACGGGCGATGTCGGCATAGGGAGTGGCGGAGTCGGGCAGATTGCCCTGGACGATGCGCAGTATGGCGCGCTCGGTATCGGTAAAAGCGGTGCTCATCACATGTTCCTTTCTGCCGGGAGAGAACCGGCTGCGGAGAGGACAAGTTCATATCTCCGATATGTTTCCACAAGGTATGTAGCGGTTCTCCCGGCCGGAGGCAAGGCGCGGGGAAAGCTCCGACGCGGGCGGAGTCGCCGCGTGCCGCGCCGCAACGAAATATCCCGGCGCGGAATCCCGCAATGCGCGGCGGCGCGACATGCGGAGATCGTATATCCGGCTGTTGTGACGTTTATTGCGGGCGCAGAGCACGCAGACCGCTCCAGGTATAGATACACAACGCGCACCAGATGCAGGCGAAGGTGACCATGGCCGCCGGGCTCACTGTTTCGTGGAAGACGAATGCCCCCAGCAGAAAGGTCATGGTCGGGGAGAGGTACTGTAACAGTCCCAGAGTCATCAAGCGCATGTGCCGTGCCGCATAGGCGAACAGCAGCAAGGGCACGGAGGTGACCAGTCCTGATCCCATGAGCAGCACTGTGGCGCCGGGGTCGGCGGAGGACAGGTGCCCCAGGCCCTGTACGTGCAGAACAATCAGCCAGATCAGGGCGACAGGCGTGAGAATGACGGTTTCCAGAAAGAGGCCGGGGGCCGATTCCACACGCACGGTCTTGCGGCACAGCCCGTACAACGAGAAGGTCAGCGCCAGGGAAAGACCGAGCCAGGGGACGTGCCCGTAGGACACGACGCTCCAGAGCACGCCGCCGGCGGCCAGCGCTATGGCCGCCCATTGAAGGCGGGCGGGACGTTCACCCAGAAACAGGAATCCCATCAGCACGTTGACCAATGGATTGATAAAGTAGCCCAGGCTGGATTCCAGCACATGTCCGTGCGTGACCCCCCAGATATACAGGCACCAGTTGCAGGCGATGATCAGGGCGCTGGCCGTGATGCGCAGCAGGGTGCCCGGCGCGCGCACGGCGGCGCGCACTTCGGCAAAACGCCTGGTGTACCAGATGATAGGGAGAACGGTCGCCAGGGACCAGACGACGCGATTGGCCAGAATTTCCGTGGCGGGAATGCCGGTGAGGGGGCGCCAGTAGAGGACGAGACTCCCCCACATAAAAAAAGCCCCGAGTCCGGCGGCAAGTCCGGAACCGGCGTCGGAGCGCACTACGGAGGAAAGGGCGGACATGAAAAAGGAACCTTTGCCGCTCCGGAGACGGGCCGCTTCCTGGAGCGGCGTACCCGGAGCGGCAAGAAAAATCAGCTGAGAAAAGAGCGATTGAACAGATCCTGGATGGCGTCACGTCCGTTGTCTTCGAGAAAACGGGTGCCTGTGGCGGTGAAGTGGGCACGCAGGATGCAGGGGTCCTTCTCCGGTTTCCATGTCTCTTTTTCCCAGGAGAACCAGTCGTTTTTCACCTGGTCGAACACCAGCAGAGGCTTGTTGCAGATTTTGGCGAATTCCGCGCCCCAGCCCGTACCGCCCTTGACGGTGTTGTCCGGCTGGATGCTCCCGATCACGATGATTTCGTGTCCGCTGCTGACCTGCCAGCAAATGGACTGGAGGACTTTGCGGAACATGGGCGCACGGGTGTATTCCCGGTTCATGAGCTTGGAAACATAGGTCAGGCTCACATCCTTCAGGGCCAGTTCTTCGGAGGTAAGAATGCGGACGCCGCGCGTCCGTTCGAGCTGGTGGCCTTCAAAGCTGTAGTTGACCTCTTCAATGCCCCAGCGTTCCGCCAGAGCGCCGAAAAACTGTTCAGTTCCGGCAGCGCCGCCACTGTAAAGCACGCACTGTTTGGGATTGAGCATAACCTCTCCTGTCCGGTATTGATGACAACCCGTCGGGCGGGAGTCTTTTTGCGGCGGGAATCCGCCCGCCTTTGCCGAAAAAAACGCCCCGGCGTACCGGGGCGTGAAAAGCGCACTAGAACCGGTAATCAGTAACGGGGCTGGCGCGGGGCACGGGGTTTCGCCTCATTGACACGCAGGGTGCGTCCCCCGAAGGAAGCGTTGTCCAGCGCCTCGACAGCGGCGGCGGCGTCAGCGTCTTCCATTTCCACAAAGCCGAAGCCGCGGGCCCGGCCGGTGTCACGGTCGCTGATCAGTTTGACGGAAAGCACTTTGCCGTATTCGGCAAAGAGGTCCTGCACCTGTTCTTCGGTAGCGGACCAGGGAAGGTTCCCAACATAAATGGACTTGGACATGAAGAAACACCCTCTCAAAAAAACATGCACTTGCCCGCGCCTATACATGACAAACCCTTATTGTCATTACGCGGCCCACGAGTCACAAAAGCATGCTTTTTTTGTACTGTCAACGTGAAAAAAAGAATTTAACCGTCTTTTTCCCGCTTTGGAGCAAATATTCCTGCCTGTCGGAATCGCTCGCCCGGACTTTTCCCGCGCAATGCGTCAGCAGACGCAACGCAATGTGCGCACGCCGTCGCGAAAGAGAATTTCCGCCTTGTCCGGTCGGATGACGGATTGCACCGTGCCCAGACCGAAGGTGGCGTGCTCCACCACATCGCCCTGTTGCAGGGGCATGCCCATGGTGTAGGGACGCGCGGCCGGAGCCGAAGGGCGTTCCATGGCCGTGCGCCAGGCGTTTTCCACCGCGGCGGCGGCCGCGGCAGCCCGGGCCTGACTGCGGGACGGCGCGGCCGCGCGGGGAGATGAGGATGCCAGGGCCTGTCGGCGATCGGTCCCCGCGCGCACGCGACGCACGCCGTCGTCGACAGCGACCTTTTCCGTCTTGGGCGGGTAATATTTATGCACGCTGCCGCAGGCGCAGCATTCCACCTTGACGACCTGTCCCCCCACCAGAGCGACGATGACATGCCCTGTAACATCGTTGCAACGGGTGCAGCGGGCTTCTATACGGTCTCCCGGCCCCTTGACGCTACTCATGAGAACTCCTTGCAAGCTGCGTTCGGCCGCACATGGCGCGGCGCTTATAGTATTCCCGACGCCCTGACGGGCGAACAGGGGACTCCGGCGAACGTAATCGCGCGAGACCGTGTGGGCGGGAGCCCATCAAAAATGCTTTACCCCTGAAACCGTCGCGCGATACGACCAAGGCCGCGGACACTATTTTCGTCCGCGGTGTCGGCGCAATGCTTTGCCGGGGGCCGCCTCACGGTCGGCTGTGGCGTCGTTGTTGCTGCAGATACGGTGCAGTTGCACAAAGGAGCAAGTATACGCGCGGGACGATGACAAGGCAAGTCCGGTATTCCGGCCTTTGCCGTCTTTTTTGCGGGTAAGGAAAAATTTCCGCCGCGCGCACTACCGGGCGACAAACCCCGAAACACGAAGTTCTCAAGCCCGGCGCATCAAGGGCCCGTCAACACGCGCACGCGTTGGGTTTGGGGAAGAACAACGCCCCGGCGTCCGGAACCGGCGGGCACTTGCCGTCATGGTTGGCGTGGTAAATCCGCAGTAGCCGGTTGCCCCTAGTACACAGAAACTTTAGATGTTTCTGTGTACTAGGCGGGAGCGTCGTTGCGACTTTCGGACGGAGGGGGCGTCCAGTCGGGCGCTATATCCTCAAATGAGGTGTACGGCGAGACATAGAGCAGCTCGGCCACGCCCACGGGACCGTTGCGCTGCTTGCCGATGATGATTTCCGCAATGCCCTGGGGAGGGCGATCGGCCGGTTTCTGGTGCTTGTAGACGTCATCCCGGTACACGAACATGATCACGTCGGCGTCCTGCTCGATAGCTCCGGATTCGCGCAGATCCGAGAGCATGGGGCGCTTGTCGCTGCGTTCCTCGACCTTGCGGTTGAGCTGGGACAACGCTATCACGGGCACTTCCATTTCCTTGGCCAGTCCCTTGAGAGAGCGGGAAAAATCGGAAACTTCCAGTTCGCGCGAGACCGTGCGCCGACTGGTGCGCATAAGTTGCAGGTAGTCGATGATCACCAGCCCCACGCCGCGCTCGGCCTTGAGGCGGCGGGTGCGGGCGCGCAGTTCCAAAGTGCTCAGGGCCGGAGTGTCGTCGATATAGATGGGCGCGCGGCCCAACACGTCGGCGGCCGCGTACAACCGCGCCCAGTCCTCGTCCGAAAGCAGGGAAGGGCGGCGCAGTTTGGAAAGATCCACCTTTCCCCATGCGGCGAGCATACGCTGCATCAACTGTTCCTTGGACATTTCCAGAGAAAAAACCGCCACCGGAGTATTCTGATGGATGGCGGCGTTCATGGCCATGCACATGGAAAACGCCGTCTTGCCCATGGAGGGACGCGCGGCCACGATGATCAGGTCCGAAGGTTGCAGTCCGGCCGTCATTTTGTCCAGACGGGTATACCCGGTGGTGATGCCGGTGATGACTTCCTTGGCGTCGGCCAACTTGGCGAGATTGTCGAAAACCCGGTTGACCAGATCCTTGGTGGCGGAAAAATCCTTGCCCGTCGTGCGTTGCGAGATGGTGAAGACGGCCTGTTCCGATTCATCCAGCAGGGCGCCGACCTCACGCGAAGCGTCGTAACAATTGCTGATGATGCCGGAGCAGGTTGCGATCAAGCCGCGCTGCATGGCTTTGTCGCGTACAATGGTGGCGTAGTATTCGGCGTTGGCTCCGCTGACCACGACCTGCGAGAGATCGCCCAGGTAGACGGCGCCGCCTACGTCCTCGAATTCGTTGCGGGCCTTGAGGTGCTCGGCTGTGGAAACCAGATCGATGGGCGCAGATTTGCGGTACAGCTCCAGAAAGGCGCGGAACAACGTCTGGTGCGCGGGCATATAAAAATCGTCTTCGCGCAGCATGTCCACCAGCGTATGCATGACCTGAGGGCGCAGAAAAATACCCCCCAGCACGGCTTGCTCGGCTTCGACGCTGTGCGGCGGCACACGCCGCAGCAGATCGACGGCCGAGCGATCCTCCGGCGTGGAGCGCCGATCGGAAAACGAGTCGGAAAAAGACGCGCCGCCCCCGGCCTGAGAACCGGGAGCGGCGGCGGAGGCGTTATTCGGCGGCAGATTCGACGACATCTTCCGCGGGAGCTTCGGCGGCGGGCTCGTCGTCTTCGAAGTGCTTTTCTTCAGAGACGACCTTGACGGTCAGATGCGCGATCACATCGGCGTGCAGACGCACGCGCACGGGGTGGTCGCCCAGGGTGCGGATAGGCGCGTCCAGCAGAATGCGGCGGCGGTCCACATCAAGCCCCATTTCCGCCAGGGTATCGCCGATCAGCGTGGAGGTGACGGAGCCGTACAGCTTGTCGTTTTCGCCCACACGCATTTTAATGACGATCTCCAGACCCTCCAGCTTGCCGCACATGTCGGCGGCGGCGGCGCGCAGGGCGTCCATCTTGGCCTGGAGTTTTTTGCGCTCC
>CASQEL010000058.1 GCA_949427775.1 uncultured Desulfovibrionaceae bacterium | reverse complement strand
CGGGGTGTGGGGCGGAGCCCCACATCTTTTGGAGCATTTCAACCGTGAACTGCTCCGGAACATCGCCGGAGGCGACGCGCGCCGGCGTCGCGGATGTCGCCGCCGGAGCCGCACGATCCGGCGACGGAACGGACGCGCCGTCTTTTCAGACGAATGTTTGTCGTTTCACGACGAAATGCGCGCTACAGCCGGCCGTCGCGGCGATACCCTGCCACAGCCTCGGCCATGCCCCGCGCCATATCCATGGTGGGCGCGTAGCCCAGCTCCGCGCGGATGCGGGCGGCGTCGCACAACCAGCCGGGTTGACGGGCTTCCAGGTATTTGTCCGGATTCCAGGACGGCGCGCGTACCGGACCGAAGGCCGGAATCCGCCGGGCCAGGGCGGCGGCCGCGTGTCCGGCCAATCCGGAAAGCGCGGCGGCGGCGCGCATGATCGGCAGAGGCACGCGCACCACGCGGGCCTTGCATCCCAGCGCGTCGGCAATGGCCAGGCCGATGCCGCCCATGGTGTGTTCCGCGCCGTCGTTGATATGGTAGACGCCCCGCGCCGCCGGTCCGCAGGCCAGCAGCACGGCCTGCACCATATCCCGCACGTGCACGGCGGAAACCGGAAAGCGGCGTCCCAGACCGGGGGTGGCGATCAGCCCCATCCGGGCGGAGCGAAAGTAGGGCAGCAGGCCGCGATCGCCGGAACCGTAGATGATGGGAGGCCGCAGAACCACCAGACGTTCCCCCGTGCGGCGTCCCAGGGTCTGCTCGGCCATGAGTTTGGACCAGCCGTAGGCGGATACGGGCGCGGGGGGGGTGTCGTCCCGCACGCCCGGCGAGACGGCGGACGGGCCGGTGGCCGCCAGACTGGACACCAGGACCACGCGCCGGACAGCATCGCCGCGCCGTTGCAGGGCCGCTCCCAGACGGTCGGCGGCCAACGCGTTGCCGCGCAGATAGTCCTGCCAGCCCTGGCCGAAGAGCAGCGCCGCCATATGGATGATCACGTCCTGTCCGGCCACGGCGTCGTCCAGGCCCGCGCCGGTCAGCAGATCCGCCCGGACCGGTCGCGCGCCGTCGGGCAGGGCGGCGCGGTTGGAAGAGGCCCGCACCAGGCAACTGAGCTCCGCCCCGGCTTCCATCAGGGCACGGGTCAGGTGGCGGCCCACAAAACCGGTGCCGCCGGTGACGAGAACGCGGATTCCTGAAAAGTCGGGGGACATCAGCGTTCAATCTCCTTGCGGTAGATGCGGTAACGTTTGGTCAGGCTGCCGCAGAAATCTTCGAGCAGATCGTTGATCATCACATTGTCCTCCAGCGTCCAGGACCCTTCCACCCACATGAAGTCGGGGCGGGCCCCGGCCTGCTCGAACATGAAGTCGAGCAGCAGCAGCGGCAGGCCCATGAGCCGGAATTCCTCTTTGATGCCGAAGAGCATCAACCGATAGCCGCCGCGTATTTCGGCTCTGGCGCGCCACCAGTGCCACAGCGTCGAGAGGCCCAGGGAACCGTTGAGCCGCTTGAGCAGGGGATTCATGTCCGGCAGGGCCAGCATGCCGCCCGCCGGAACGCCGTTACAGTAGAAGAGCACGAAAAAATGGGGATCCAGCACGGATTTCAATGCGTGCACATGATGTTCGGCTTCGGCGGCGGACATGGGCGTGAATCCCCAGTTTTCGGCCCAGCTCTGCTGATAGATCTCCAGCATGATGCGGATGTCGTCGGTGAGGGTCGCCTTGCTGGAAGGACGATAGGTGAACTCCTTGCGTCCCTTGATCAACTCCAGTTCCTTTTGCAGCCAGTCGGGCAGGCGCATGGCGTCGCGGTGGAACAGATAGGCGAAGAGATCCTGTTCCTTGCGCATGCGCCAGGATTCCGCCAGTTCGGGATAGTAGGGAGGATTCCAGGGCATCATGATGCATGGGGCCAGATCGAAACCGTCCGTCAGCATGCCGCAGGTATAGTTGGTGGAGGGGTTGAGCGGGCCGCGCATGTAGGTCAGGCCGCGCGCCGCATGCCAGTCGCGGGCGTGTTCAAAGAGGGCGTGGGCGGCCTCGCGATCGTCGAAGCATTCAAAAAATCCCCAGGCTCCGCAGGTCTGTCCGGCATAGGCGTTGTAATTGCGATCCTCAATGGCGGCGATGCGCCCCACAGGACGCCCGTCGCGCAGGGCCAGGAACAATTCCCGCTCGGCCTGCTCCCAGCAGGGATGTTTGCCGGGCGTCAGCAGTTCCCGCTCCTGGCTCTTGAGGGGCGGCACCCAGAGGGGGTGCTCACGGTATATTTCCCACGGAAGCTCGACAAAGGTGGTCAACTCGTTTTCGGTGCGGACCGGAACGATCTGTACGCCTGCCATGTCTCCTCCCCGGAATTGGAATATGTTCGCGTCAACCGGCCGCTGTTCCGCTCCGTCTCCGCACGCGGGGGGGGGGGCGCATGGCGCTCGTGGCCGCGTGCTTTCCGACCGTGCCGCGGAGCAGCCGTGCTCTTCGGGACTCCGCAACGGCGGATCGCTCTCGTGCCGGAAGGTTCTCTGCAAACGTGCATTGTTGGCACGGAAGGGCATTCCGGTCAAGTTGGGGAGTTTTCGGAACCAGGCGTTTTTTTGCTGAAAAGACTCCTGTAATTCGGTGAAATAAAAAAGTAAAAATTGTAAAAATCATCGGAAAGGCGACGTTCTCGGTTCTCGGAGAATATTCCGCCGCGCCTTGTGAAGCGGGTAGGGGAAGTACATGGAACAGGGGAGCGGCCAGGGGCGCGCCAAAGAAATGCAATGATGTGTTTTTGTGCTACATCTTGTTGAAATACAATATAAAATATTTTCAGTAAATGCGGTAATACAGCAGATCATTGCCATTGACGGCCTTGAGCTGCCCTTTTTATGCGGGCCTTACCTTGGCAAAAGGTTCTTTGCCGGCATATATTGCCTGTGTGGACAGGATAAGCTCGGAAAAACGTAGCCGTAATATGGCCCAGGTAAAGGGGAAAGACACCAAACCTGAAAAGTTGGTGCGCTCTCTCTTGCATAGAATGGGCTTCCGTTTTCGGCTCCATGTCAAAAAGCTTCCCGGCTGCCCGGATATTGTCCTGCCACGGTATAAAGCAGTTATTTTTGTTCATGGGTGTTTCTGGCATGGGCATGAAGGCTGCAAGAGAGCTGCGCTTCCTGTTACCCATCGCGATTTTTGGGCTGCGAAAATTACCGGGAATAAATTACGAGATGAGCGCAATATTGCGGAATTAAGAATCTTGGGCTACAAAATCTTGATTATTTGGCAGTGCGAAATGAAAGATATTGAGCATATCAAGCAACGCCTATCTGCATTTTTACCCCAAGAATAAGAGTAGTTATTGTGGCAAGACACGCAAAGCCCGGCGATGCGGAAGAGTACCGCAGCCGACTTGTTTCCTTATTGGAAAACTTTGAAGAGCACTTGAAAAACAGTGAACTTCGCACTCAGGTGATAGAACTGATTCCTGCCATAAAGCTTTTGCAGAACTTGGGGCGCTCCCTTATCCAGGGACCGGAAACCGGCGGCGCACGGGCCAGAGTTCTCGCTTATATGAAAAAGTATGTCGGCATTGTCCTTGCGGGCGAAGAATTAATGGTTGTCGCCGGTATATCCGAGTATGCCCGCCGAATCCGTGAATTGAGGGTGGAACACGGTTGGCGCATATTGACAGGCTATACCTTAAAAAATCTGGAGCCGGAAGAACTCCAAAAGTTATTCGCCACTGACAAACCGAAACTCAAGCCGGATCAATACATTTTGCTTTCCGACAGGCAAGACATGGAAGCGGCCTATCGCTGGAATGTTGCTAACGATATCCGCAAAGATAAAAACATGAGCGTTCGGGATAAAATCCTGAAGTACTTCAGAAGCTTTGTCGGCAAGGAAATTTCCGGCGAAGAACTACGCTATGTTGCGGGGGATAAAACAGAGTGGGCAAGACGCTCAAGGGAATTGCGTACAGAATTCGGCTGGCCCATTGCCACATACTTCACCGGCCGTCCCGATTTAGCTGTGGGCATGTATGTTCTGGAAGAAGACAGACAGGCCCCGGAACATGACAGAAAAATCCCTGAAGCCATCTACCGTGCGGTTTTGATGCGCGATAAGCACACTTGCCAAGACTGCGGTTGGAAGCATGCCTTGTGGAACCCTTCAGACCCTCGCCATCTGGAAGTGCATCACATAAAGCAACATGCGGAAGGCGGCTCAAACACTGAGGGTAATCTCACGACGCTCTGCAATGTCTGTCACGACATGAGGCACAGTAACCGCTGACGGCTTCAGCCACATATCCATTAAACCGCGTATGTGTCGTGCTATTGCTCCTGCCAATGGGGGCGGCACGGCATTTCCGATTTGTCGGGCAATCTCAACTTTTGTGCCGGTAAACTGAAAATCGTCAGGAAACCCCATCAAACGGGCCGCCTCCCGATGTGTAATCGGCCTGTGCTGCTCAGGATGCAGATAGCGCCCCTTCTCCGGTTTAAAAAATTCCGTTCTAATCGTCACAGAAGGCCTATCCCACCATAAACGGCCGAACAGGTCAGTGCCGCCGCTGGTTTTCTTTATCCAACAAGACGGGGTTATTTCCGGCGCATTTCTTTGAAGGTCAAAACGGTTACCGCCCGGAGGTACGGCTTTATAGCGTTTGAGGCTGACAGCTGTGGGATTACGGCCAAAATGTAAATTTAACGGAGATTGTTCATCACGCAGCTCAGTCCCGACAGGCGGCGGCAAGTCGCCGATGGCATCCCTTACTGTGCGCCAAGGCGGCAGATGGTCGTTACCGTTCTCATTGGCTTGTACGTGTGTTTTCTCTGGAGGGAATGGGACAGAATCACCAAACTCACGCTTCCAGCCTAAAATAAAGGCCCGGATACGGGTCTGAGGCGTACCGTAATCTGCAGCATTCAAAAGTGCAGCAGTAGTGTGAAAGCCGAGTTCTTTTGCTCGTAAAACAATATCCGAATGCTCCGGTGAATTCAGCAAACCCTGGACATTCTCAATGACGAAGACGGAAGCGCCGCTGAGAGCAACTAGGTCCATATACGGTTGCCATAAAGCACGACGAATATCCCCAATCCGCCTTTTGTTCAGCAAGCTGAAACCTTGGCAGGGGGGACCACCAATGACGATATCGGCCTTGGGAATTTTCCGCAGCCCGGAAGCCCATGCTTCGGCATCGCCACAAGCGGCGTGTTTACCAAAATTTCGTGAGTAACTCTCAGCGGCAGCTTGGTTATTATCAATGGCAAAAACACTTTTAAAACTCCCGCAGAAGCGGGGGTCAGTAAAGCCGAGGGTCATTCCTCCGCATCCTGAAAATAGATCTAACAATGTATACATGCTCTAGTATCGCATAACACAAAATACTTCGTATTTTGCGTCAAGATCATTCGCCGAAAAACGCGGTTTTCGGCTCATTCACGGCGACTATACCGCCGCGCCATGCTCTCGCATGGCGGCTAGTACACAGAAACTTTAGATGTTTCTGTGTACTAGACTCAGGCTGGACCGCCACGTTGTCAGACCGGAAAAGCGCCTTTCGCTGGATTCAGTGAAAGGCGCTTTTCTCAATTAAATCAATGGTACCCGGAGCCGGGCTTGAACCGGCACAGCCTTGCGGCCGAGGGATTTTAAGTCCCTTGTGTCTACCAATTCCACCATCCGGGCAGAACACGCGGAAAACTTGTTATTCCGCTTTCTTCTTTCGTTTTGCGCCGTGTCTGACGATTTTGTTCTCCGACACCGGCGGGGGTTGGGAGATGGCCTGGGAAGCCCGGGGAATATCCACACCGGCTTCCCGCCATCCGCTGTTGGTGATCCAGTACATGTCCAGCATGGCGAGATGTTTGTCTACAAACAGAAGACGGGCCTCGACGGCGGCGCACAAAAATTTTTGTATGTCATCGCAAAGGGCATGGAATGTCTGCACGCTGTATGCCTCAAATGCGCATTGAACCATCAGCTCGTCGCCCAGCGGGCTAAAGTCGATATGCGCCGCCTCGCTTCGTTCCAGCAGCAACTGCATATCCTGCGTCAATTGGGCTTCCCTGTCCAGCAGTTCCTGATATGTCAGATGTTCGTCATAGGTGAAGTGTCCAAACATTTCACAGCGGTATTTGTCCATGCCTTCACTCCGGTGCTGATCTGTCCCCAGGGTGCGTCAACTCGGCGGGTGACGCAATGCGGGACGAAATATTGCGGGCTGCCGTCTATTGCCGGGTTGAGATCAGCTCGTACAGTTTGTCGCTGAGCAATTTCAGATCGGGTTTACTGAACTGGGTGTCCGCCCCTACGGACGCGCACTTGCGGGCCAGACTCTCGTTGATCAGGGAAGAGAACATGGCCACGGGGAGTTGCCGCAGCACAGAGTCTTCTTTTATCTTGCGGCACAAGGCCATACCGTCCATGCGCGGCATTTCGATATCCGAAATCACGCCCTGCACCAGGTTGGACAGGGGGATATCGGCGGCCGCGGCTTCATCACGCAGCCGGGTCAACTGTTCCCAGGCGTCCTGGCCGTCCACGGCCTGCGTCACCTCAAAGCGGCCTTCCTTTTCCAGCAGATGCAGCACCATGCTGCGGATGCTTTTGGAATCATCCACATGCAGAATGCGATAGACGTGCGCGGGGGCTTCTTCATGCTCGTCCGGCTCGTCCAGGCGAATGGCCATGGCGGGATGAAGCTCCGCCACGATGGCCTCCAGATCCAGCAGAAAAATAACTCTGTCGTCCAGGCGCACCACGCCGGTGACGGTGCTGCGGCTCATGTTCTGGAGAAGTTTGCCGGGAGCCTCCACGTCCGCCCAGCTGAGCCGGTAGATGCGGTTGACGCCGGACACCAGAAAGGCGGTGATCACGGTGTTGAATTCCGTAACGATGACTTTGGCATCCGGGTTGTCGATGGGGCTGCTGCTCAGATATTTTGCCGTATCGATGAGCGGCACGATGCGACCGTTGCGGTGCGCGAACGATCCCAACACGGCGGGGTGCCGCATCTCCGGCATGGAAGTGACTTTCTGCCGCCGGATGATTTCCACGACCTTGGCCACATTAAGCCCGTAGTGCCCTTCGTAACCGTCCTGGTTGACATAGAACTCCACGATTTCCAGTTCGTTGGTGCCTGATTCAAGCAGAATGTTCGTTTGGCTCATATTCGCTCCACGCAGGCCACGTCGGACCTCGCCGTATGTGGGAAAAAGCGGCAAAGAATATAGTGTATTTTTAAATAATTATCAATAGGGATCACACGTCGAGCGCCAGGCCCACGGGACAGTGGTCGGAACCGAAGACGTCGGCGGCGATCCAGGCGTCCCGTATGGCCGGGCGGAGTTCTTCGGAAACAAAAAAATAATCTATGCGCCATCCCGTATTGCTCGCTCTGGCCCGTGTCTTGTAGGACCACCACGAGTAACATCCCTCCACGTCGCCATGCACATGACGGAAGGTGTCCACGTACCCTTGATTGATGAAGGCATCAAGCCAGGCCCGCTCTTCCGGGAGAAATCCGGTAACGCGCGCGTTTTGTTTGGGGCGGGCCAGATCGATGGCGCGGTGGGCGATATTGAAATCGCCGCAGACCACGATGGGTTTGTCCCGGCGCAACGTTTCCGCATGGCGCAAAAACGCGTCGAAAAATCCCATTTTGTAGGGCACGCGTTTGAAACGGCCGGTGGGCTTGCCGCGTTCGTCCACTTCTTCCGCGCCGCCGTTGGGAAAGTAGACGTTGAAATAGTGGAACCAGGGGTACTCCAGGTGCAGCAGGCGCCCTTCGCCCTGAAAAGCCGGATCCGGCAGTTCCCGTTCCACAGCCAACGGTTCCGGACGGCTGAACACGGCCACGCCGGAATACCCCTTTTTGACTTCGGACGCCGACCAGAAAGCATGCCGGCCGGCCGGCGCATGCAGCGCGGGCGGCAACTGTTCCGGCGCCGCCTTGGTTTCTTGCAGGCCCACGATCTGCGCGTCCGTGGCGGCGAACCATTCCCAATCCGGTTTCCGGGCCAGAGCGCGCAGGCCGTTGACGTTCCAGGATACGAGTTTAATATCCATAACTGCTCCCGCTTTTGCTATAGCCCGCCTCCGCCGCCTCGGCAAGCGGAACGGGACGTCTGTGGACGGCGGTCGCGGCCGGAGCAAGGGCCGCAGACGGCGAAACGGCGGTTCCGGGCGCTTGTCCGTTGCGCGGCACGGGCTTTTCTGGCATGGTGAAAACGCGTTTCGCACACTGCGGGCGCGGGATATGGATAGGAGGAGGCCATGGAACTGTTGCCGATCCGGCGCGCCATCATGAGCGTGACCGACAAAAGCGGCCTTGCGGAATTTGCCGCGTTTCTCTCCGAAAAAGGGGTGGAATTGATTTCCACCGGGGGCACCCAGAAATTTCTGGAGAAAGCGGGCCTGCCGGTCACGGCCGTGAGTGATGTCACGGGATTTCCCGAAATTTTGGGCGGGCGCGTGAAAACGCTGCATCCTAAAATTCACGCGGGCATTCTGGCCGACAAGGATTCGCCGGAACACACGGAAACTCTGGCGGCCAAAGGCATCAAACCGTTCGATCTGGTGTGCGTCAATCTGTACGACTTCGCCGGAGCCGTGGAGCGCAAGCTTTCAATCCCGCAGGCTGTGGAGGAAATTGATATCGGCGGTCCCTGCATGATCCGCGCGGCGGCCAAAAATTTCCACAGCGTGCTGGTGCTGCCCTCGCCGCAGTGGTACGAGGCGGCCATGGACGAGCTGAAAGCGCACGACATGCGCGTCACGTTGCCGTTCCGCCAGGCGATGGCGTCGCGGGCGTTTGAAGCGACGTCACGTTATGACGCGCTGATCACCTCCTATCTGCGCTGACGCGCCGGACGTCGCAGGCCCCGCCTGTCGTCATGTTCTTCAAAAAGACCTTCTCGCGGGAGGGTCTTTTTTTGCGTCCGGCATCCCGCCATCCCGTCGTGAGCGTTCCACGATGCGGCGGCGAAGCGAGATCCCCCGGCGGGCATCCGGGAATCCTCCGACTTCAGGCGGGGGACGATGTCGGGGACAGACCGGGAAAGGCTTCGCCGCGCGCAACAACGAGGCCGCGGTCGTGGTAAAAGGCGCGGGCGACGCCGGAGGGGACTAAACATTAGAGCAGTTCACGGTTGAAATGCTCCAAAAGATGTGGGGCTCCGCCCCACA
>CASQEL010000057.1 GCA_949427775.1 uncultured Desulfovibrionaceae bacterium | reverse complement strand
GGTGTGGGGCGGAGCCCCACATCTTTTGGAGCATTTCAACCGTGAACTGCTCTGGAAAACTTTTCATAAAGATGAGATGGGAACCCTTTTCGACAGCGCATGTCTCCCCTGCCCCATATCCGCAACATTCCGCGGCAAACCGCGGACCGCCCTTTCTCCTTGCCCATTGACGCCAGACGCCATCATGGCTATTTTCTCAACGAAGACGGGGCGGCGGACGCTTCCATCGCCCGCCGCCCCCAGGGCAAGTCCCTCTGATGTAAGTGGTTACATCATCACGCTATTGCCGCTCTGAGCCCATACTCAGGGCGGCAAACTCATTTCAGCATCCAGCGTGAAATGAGGATGACCAGAACCCCGGCAGCAACTTGCACCGCGAGATCCAGTAGAGCTTGCGCCATAGGCATCACCTCCCCCAGAGGGTAGGATTTTGCCCTTGGGCGTTTGTATCCGAGGATGTACCGCATTTCAATCCGCATGAACCATATATCGACTCCTGACTCCCCTTGTCGTGAGGCATAGTCCGCTGACAAATCCGGAGCTTTTTTCATGCTCAAAACGTTACCCAACGCGCCGTAACGCCTCGCCCTGAAGGTATATCCGAACATTGTGCGGCAAACCGCGGACCGGCGGCCGCCCTTGCTCTTCGCCTATTGACGCGAGACGCAATCATGGCTATTTTCTCATTGAAGCGGGGCGGTAGATGTTCGAGCATCCACCGCCCCCAGGGCAAGTCCCTCTGACATAGTTTGGTATGTCGCCGTTTTTACCGCCGCCGGAAGTCCTTGCTTTCGGCGGCAAACTCATTTAACGCCACAGGCGAAGAATGAGAACGACCAGAAGCCCGGCCACAATCTGGGCCAAGACATCCAGCAGGAATTGCTCCATAGGCATCACCTCCCCCAGAGGGTAGGATTTTGCCCTTGGAGCGTTTGTATCCGAGGATGTGCCGCATTTCAATCCGCATGAACCGTTAGGGCGGGGAGGAGGTCAACATTCCGCATTCGCGGCGGCCACGTCGATGTAGGCGCGTTCAAAGGCCGTCACGGCAAGAGGACGCGAAAAGAAAAATCCCTGACCGAGATCGCAGCGATAGTCCCGCAGAATATCCAGTTGCCGCTGATTCTCGATGCCTTCGGCCACGCAATAGACCGTGTCCATGTCCCTGCAGATTTCTATGCAGTGCTTGGTGATGACTCTGGAGCGGTCGTTGTCGGCCAGATTGCCGATGATTTCCCTGTCTATCTTCAGAAAATTGAATTTTATGTCCGTCAGCAGGGCAAGGTTGCAGTACTTTGCGCCGAAATCGTCCAACGACAGGGTGAAGCCGCGCGCGACAAGACTGTCGGCGAGTCCGCACAGGCAGTCCATGCCCATGTCGCCCGCGCTTTCCGTGATTTCAATGTCGATCAGCCGATGGGGCACCTCGTGCCTCCGGCAGACGGAGGCGATTTTCTCCACGATGTCATGCTCCATGAGCGTGACCCGCGACAGGTTCACGGAGACGGGAAACAGCGCCGCGCCGCGCCGCATCCACTGCCGCAGCAGCGCGCAGACTTCATGCAGCACGAAAAAATCCACATGCCGGATGGCCAGCTCGGATTCGAGCAGAGGAATGAACGTGTCCGGGGGAACAAGGCCGCCGTTCCGATCCCGCTTGCGGATCAGCGCCTCCGCCCCGCCGATGGCCCCCGATTCCAGACGCACCTTGGGCTGGAGGTGGATCAGAAATTCGCCGCGCTCCAGCCCGCGCAGCGTTTCTTCCAGAACGGACGAATGGGGCAGGGGCCGCCTGCCGAGGTTGTTTCTGTAATACGCCTGTTTTTCGATGGTCATCAACTCGTCGGCATGGCGAATGAGCGCGTCGAGATCCTCCACGCGGCTTTTCCAGGCCGCCCCGCAGGAAACGTTGCAGTCCTCGGTGTCCGCGAAGGCCCGGCGCATGGCCTCGACGCGCGCATCGAAGGTCCGCTTCGAAATATCGGAGCAGATGACGATGTATTCGTCGTCTCCCGTTCTGAAGATGTCCTCCTTGAACACCCCGCGCAGAACGTCCGCGACCTTCGTGATGACCTTGTCGCCGTAGTCGTGACCAAGGCTCTCGTTCAGGGCTTTCAGGCCGTTGATGTCCACATGCACGACGCCGAAATCCCTCGCGGTGTTCCGCTTCATCTCCCGGAGACGGGCGAGATAGCCGTTCCGGTTGCCGAGCCGGGTCAGGGGATCGGCGAACCCCAGCCATTCGAGACGCCGCCGGATCTCCTGCCGCTCCAGATAATTTTTCATGAAATACGCCACGGATTGCAGCAGGGAGTCGTCGTGGGGCGAGGAGCGCGGGTTCTCCGCGCCCAGGCAGCCGACGGCATGGCCGCCCCGGAGAATGGGCGCGAGCATCAGCCCGGCGAATGCCGCACCGGCCCCAACCGATGACGCGGGAACGTCGGCGATCGCTTCCCGGCCCGGCGCGCCCCCGGCATGCCATCGCCGCATGCAGCGGCGTATCCGATCCCGCACCGGTTCCAGACGGGCCGCATCCGGCGCCCGCCACTCGACACTGTTTTCCCCCTCGCCGCCTTCCGCGCGTCCGGCCGTCCAGAAGAACACCCTGTCGGCCCGATAAAACCTGCCCACCACTTCCAGAACCCGTGCCGCGGCCTCGGACAGATCCTGCTCCTGCTCCAGCACGCGCAGACATTTCACCACCGTGGACGCTCCCCGGAGCTCGCCCTGGAGGCTGTTTTTTTCTCTCTTTTCCGTGATGTCCACGGCGACCCCCAGGCGGGCTTTTCTGCCGTTCCAGAAAACAAGCCTGCCTTTGGCCGTAAAACGCCTCTGACACGTCTCGCTGGTAAACTCCGAGCGGAGAAAGGACGCCTCCGACAGCGCGGCGTTGCCGCAGAACTCGCAGGGCGCGGTTTTCCCGTGAATGACGGCGTAACACTTGCGTTCGCCTTCCTGTACGGAAAAAGCATTCGCCGCCGCCTTGTTCAGGAACAGCAGGTCATACGTCTCAAGGTCGGCCACGTATACTATTTCGTCAATTTCATCGAGGATATTTTTGAAATCCATAGTCGTTTTCCCCATAAACCCGCCTGTCCGCGCCGGATTTGCGGGCGGAGCTCTTGCCGCGCTTCAGCGGCGTGCGCTTCAGACGATCCCCTCGCCCGCCGCAACGCCGCCGCGTGCCCGGGAACCTTCCTGTGCACGGCGCGCAAACAAAAGCTCCGTCCCCGCATCACGCGCGGGACGGAACTCGTCGAATGTTAAAAATATTCAGCAGAGAGAGAGAGAGAGAGAGAGAGAGAGAGAGAGAGAGCGTTCATGGGCGGCCTCGACTGCCTGCCCGCATCTGATGCCGGGCGGCGTTTTTTCAAAAAAGTACAAATAAATAAAATAAATGCTGTACAAGCTGTTTGCCATGATTCGGACAGGCGCGCCGCTCCCCGCGTTGCGGGGATGCGGCAACAACTCGTCCGAAAACACGCTCCGCTCTCCGGTTGGGCAATATCGACCGGGAGCGACGTCGTGCACTTCCCCGGCATGCATGACCGGGTCCGCAACAGGGAGCTGCGGACCCGGCCGTTCACGCGGGATGCTTCGCGCGCTATTCGGCTTCGGAACGCATGTGGGACAGAATGTCCGCCAGGATGTCCGATTGCCGCTTCAGTTCGTCTACGGCTTCAATCGACGTGCGCACGGACCGCGCCACTTCGGAGGACAGGTTGTTCACGCTGCCGATCGCGCGGTTGATTTCTTCAGCTGCCGCGGACTGTTCGGTAGCCGCGGCCGCGATGGAATGGACCTTGGAAGAGGCGTCTTCGGAAAAAGCCGCGATCTCTCTCAACGCCGCCTCCGCCATGGCGGCCGCGTCCGCGATGGAGCCGATGCCCGCCACCGCGCCGTCCACAGCGACGGAACTGGTTTTCGCGCCGTCGCAGATGGCTCCCACGGCCTTTTCGACCTCCCGGGTGGCGTCCATGCTCTTTTCGGCCAGTTTGCGCACCTCGTCGGCCACCACGGCGAAGCCGCGCCCGGCCTCACCCGCGCGGGCCGCTTCAATGGCCGCGTTGAGGGCCAGCAGGTTGGTCTGGTCCGCAATGTCCCGGATGAGCGTCAGCACCGTGCCGATGTTCCGGGCCTGCGCGGCGAAAGTTTCCATATGTTCCTTCAGTTGCTGGGATTCGTCCTGCACGGCGCGGATACGCTCCATGCCGGAGGCCACAGTAGTCTGGCCGCTCACACTCTTTTCCGTCACGCCCTGGGAAGTGACCGCGGCGTCCTCGGCGTTTCCGGCCACCTCCGCCACGGTGGCGTTCATTTCTTCCATGGCTGTGGCCGTGGAGGCCATGTACGAGGCCACCTGTTCGGCCTCTTCTCCCACGCCGCCGAGTTCAGAGACCAGCAGTTGGACCGCGTCGGACAGTTTCCCGACCACGCTTTCCAGCCGATCCGCAACTTCGACACGGGCCGTGCGCAGGGCCTCGGCCGCTTCCTTCTTCAGGCGCTCCTCTTCCGTGACGTCGCTGCCGAGCTCCACATGGCCTATGCGGCGTCCGGCCGCGTCTGTAAGAAAGTTCAGACGCACAAGCTGTACCCTGCCGCTGGGCAGGGTCACGCGCACCTCGGGTTGTCCGCGACGCAGACATTCGATGCCGCAGTCGGGCGTATTGCACAGAGAACCTTTTTTTTCAGAACAATGATGTCCCAGCGCCTCGGTCAGATTTTTCTTCCCCATGCTTTCCAGCGCCGTCCTGTTGGCGAACGTCCAGCGCATGTCCATATCCGTGACCGACAGGGAATAGGGAATGGAGTCCAGAATGCTGCGGTACCAGTACTCCCGATTTCTGAAGCGGGTATCGGCTTTGCCCAGGGCTTCGGCCACGTCTTGCAGCGCCCCGGCCGGGAGCTTGCGCGGGGCCGCGTCGCCGCCCATATTCTCCGCATATGTCGTCAGAGCCGCCGCGCTCCGGCCCAATTGACGGCAGGCCACGGCAACTCCCGCCAACGCCGCCGCGAGGCAGATTCCCGAGAAAAGCCACAGTTCTCCCGCACGCCCGCTCCGGTCCTCCAGCAACCATGTCGCGGCCAGGCATGTCGCCAACCACACCGCCAACACCGGAAGACTGAAGCTCAACCCTGTTTTTACCGCCAATGTCGCTCGCATATGCCATCTCCTGAAGACTGAAAAACATTCCATCCGGCGGAGCGCCGATTCAAAGGACCGACGCCGCCGTTCCCCGAATCATGCGCGGGGACCGTTTTGGCCATGGCGCGCGGCTCATCCCTCCGGAGTTCATGCCTCCGCACCGCGGCGGACGGACGCGCCACCGGCCGCAATGTTTTTGTTCCGAAATCCCGCGGCCATATCGACGGAATCGCCTTCCGCCGATGCCGCGTGCAAAAAAATGACACGGTCCGCTTCCCGCTCGGAAAGCGGGCCGCGAAAAAGACAGAATGAAGTATGAGGAAAAGAGAGAGTGAGAGAACGCATGACATGCACCTGTGCGGTATTGCTGAAGAGCCGCGGACACTCCCGTGCACTTCACTCTACGCAGATTCCCGGATACACGAAAAACTCTTCCGTTGACAAGCTAAATTTTTCCTTTTATCGCGCGACGTATTGATTATACACGTGATATTTTTGAGCATACACCGCTATATAAAGATGATTCATTCACGAAAAACTCTTTATATGCCGTTTTGTCCGGCGGCCGCGCGACTGGCGGGCCGGAAAGGCCTGTGATAGGCTGCCCCCCATGATCGAGTATGAGAAAGCCCTGAATGAGGCCCAGTTCAAGGCCGCCACGAGCATGAACGGCCCGGTGCTGGTCATCGCCGGCGCGGGCAGCGGCAAGACGCGGACCATCGTCTACCGTCTGGCCTGGCTGGCCGAGCACGGAGTCGCGCCCGCCTCCCTGCTGTTGCTGACCTTTACCCGCAAGGCCGCCCGGGAAATGCTGCACCGCGCCTCCCTGCTGCTGGATCAGGGACTGACGGGCATTCAGGGCGGCACATTTCACGGATTCGCCTATGCCACGTTGCGTCAGTTCCGCCCGGCCTGGCTGGAGGGACGGAACTTTTCCGTCATGGACGCCGCGGACATCGCGGCCGCGATCAAGCACTGCAAGGACGAACTCAAGCTCGGCAAAGGGGATCGATCCTTTCCCAGAACCCAGAACATCATCGGCATTCTGAGCAAGGCCCGCAACAAGGAGCTGCCCGTGGAGGACGTGCTCCGGCGCGAGGCCTTCCACCTGCTGCCCCACGCCGAAGCCCTGACCCGGCTGAGCGCGGCCTATGCCGCGTATCGCCGCGAACAGGGGCTCCTGGATTACGACGATCTGCTGTTCGAGATGGAGGCCCTGCTGCGCGAGGACGGCCGCGCCGCCGCGCTGTTGCGGGAGCGTTTCCGCCACATCATGGTGGACGAATACCAGGACACCAACCTGGTGCAGGCCCGCATCGCGCGCCTGCTGGCCGCGCCCGGAGAAGAACGCGGCGGCAGCGTCATGGCCGTGGGCGACGACGCCCAGTCCATCTACGCCTTCCGGGGAGCGAATGTCCGCAACATTCTGGATTTTCCCAAACTTTTTCCCGGCACGAAGGTCATCAAGCTCGAAGAGAACTACCGCTCCACCCAGCCGGTGCTGAACGTGGCCAACGCGCTGCTGGCCGGAGCCGAAGAAACATTCCGCAAAAATCTCTTCACCCGGCGCGAGGGCGGCGATCCGGTGCGGCTGATCACCCCGGTCAGCGATCTGTCCCAGGCCGATCTAGTGGTGCGCCGCGTGCAGGAACTGCTGCGCGATCACCTGCCCCACGAAATCGCCGTGCTCTTCCGGGCGGGATTCCATTCCTATCATCTGGAAATGGCCCTCAACCGGGCGGGGGTCGCCTTCCGCAAATACGGCGGACTGCGCTACGCCGAGGCCGCCCATGTCAAGGATGTCGTCTCCTACGCCCGGCTGTGCGTCAATCCCCTGGACATGCCCGCCTTCCAGCGGGTGGCGGCCCTGCACAGCGGCATCGGTCCCAAGACCGTGCAGAAGCTCTACGCCGCGGCGCAGAGCGGCGACCCCGCGGCCACGGAAAAAGCCTTCGCCCGCTTTCCCGGATTTCTGGACGACATGCGTTTTCTGGACGAACAGCGCGCCCGGCCCCTGTCGCCCGCCGATCAGCTCTCGGACATCACGGCGCACTACCAGCCGCACCTGGAGGCCAACTATCCCGACGACTGGCCGCGCCGCCGGCAGGGCCTGGAGGAAATCATCCAGATGGCCTCAAGCTATCAGGATCTGGATCTGTTCGTGGCCGACCTGGCCCTGGAATCGCCCGAGGAAGACGAGGACGCCGAGGGCCGCATCACCCTGTCCACAGTGCATTCCGCCAAGGGCCTGGAGTGGGGGGCCGTGCTGATCATCGATCTGGTGGAGGAGCGTTTTCCCTCCCGCCACGCCGCCGCCGATCCGGAGAGCTTCGAGGAGGAACGCCGCCTGATGTATGTGGCCTGCACCCGCGCCCGCACCCATCTGGATCTCTACGCGCCGGGCAGCGTCTACAGCCGGGCCGAGCAGAGCACGATTTTGAGCGCGCCCAGCCCGTTCGTGCGGGATCTGCCCTCCGGACTGTGCGAGGAATGGGTGGAGGTCTACGGCGGCGAGCTGACCCGCCGGGGCTCCGCCGCCGCGCCCGAGCGGCCCCGCCGCGCCCGGCTGCTGCCTCCGCCGTCCGGGACCGCCCCCGCCCCGACGGAACCGGACTTTCCGGCCGTGGGAGAAGCGGCCCCCCCCGACGACGACGCCCCGCCCGCGAGACTCGGCTACTGCCGGCACAAAATCTTCGGGCGCGGCAAGATGATCAAATTTCTCCCCCCGGACAGGTATCAGGTGAACTTCCCCGGCTTCGGCCTGAAGATCATTCTGGCAAACTTTCTGCAACCGGAGGACTGACATGCCCCTTGGTTCCGAAGACGCCCTGCTGGCCCGGCTGACCCGGCACTTTCCGACCGGCCACCCCTCCCTGCTGCTGGGACGCGGCGACGACTGCGCCGTGTTGCGCTCCGGCGGCCCTTTCTGCGTGAGCGCGGATCTGTTTCTGGAGGACGTGCATTTCCGGCGGCGCTACTTCACCCCGCAGGAAGCCGGGTACAAGGCTCTGGCCGTCAATCTGAGCGATTTGGCCGCCTGCGGGGCGCGGCCCACGGCCTTTACGCTGTGCCTGGGTCTGCCGCCCGACGTGGACGACGACTGGCTGGAAGGATTTTTCGAAGGCATGGGTCGTCTGGCCGCGCAGCAGCGCATGGTGCTGGCGGGCGGCGACCTGGCGCGCGCGGACAAAATCCATGTTTCCATCACCGTCTGGGGCGACGCGTCCGGACCGGGGGGCTTTCTGGCCCGCGGCGGCAGCATGCCCGGCGACAGCCTGTTCGTCATCGGCTCCCTGGGGCTGGCCCGCGTCGGGCTGGCCGTGCTGGAGGCCGAGGGCCGGGCCGCTCTTGACGCCTGGCCCGCCGCCTGCGCCGCGCACCTGACCCCCGCGCCCCAGATCGACGCCGGGCTTACCCTGGCTCGCGCGGGCGTCAACGGACGTCCACCCACCCTGATGGACGTGTCCGACGGACTGGCCCGAGATCTGCCCCGCCTGCTCGGCGGCACGGCGGAGCACGGCGGCCTGGGCGCGGAAATCGTGCTGCCGGAGGGTCTGCTGCACCCCGAGGTGGTGCGCCATGCCCGCCTGCGCCGCCTGTCGCCCGTGGGGCAGGCGTTTCTGGGCGGCGAAGACTACGCCCTGCTGGGCGCGTGCGCGCCGGATCTGCTGCCCGCCCTGCACGCGGCCCTGCCCGGCATGAACACCATCGGCACCGTCACCGCCACCGGCAGAGTGTGCTGCAACGGCGAACCCGTACCCGAAAACGCGGGATTCGATCACTTCGCCCATCCCGCGTAGGCGCGCATGCCGGAACGCCGCCACGGCGGAGAGATGTTTGGACGGGGCGCCGCCCCGAACCCCGCCGGGACGCTGTCCCGGACCCTGCCGGAGGGATTGAATCCCTCCGGACCTCCCCGTAGGCCGCGACGGACGGCATGCGCCGCCCCGCCACGGCGCAGAGATGTTTGGACGGGGCGCTGCCCCGAACCCCGCCGGGACGCTGTCCCGGACCCTGCCGGAGGGATTGAATCCCT
>CASQEL010000056.1 GCA_949427775.1 uncultured Desulfovibrionaceae bacterium | reverse complement strand
GGGGCGTCAGCCGCAGTTTTTCGGAAATCAGATAGGTGTCGGCGTGGAAGGTCAGTTCGCGCACCACGCGCACGCCGTCCACCTCGCCGGTGAAACGCAGCACGCCCCGCGCGCCTTTTTCCAGATGCAGATCTCCGCCGTCAAACGACCACTGCCCGGTGCTCCAGGAGGGTTGACCGTTGACCAGCAGTCCCAGCGGCGCCACGGCGGCGACATTGGACGCCACAAGATCGATCCTGGAGGACGTGGGCTGGAGTCCGTGCCGATACTCGTTGAGCACGAAGGAACGCAGAATGCCCCCGCCGGAATACATGACAGCCTGGTACAGGGGGGTATCGATCTTCACGTCCCGCCCCTCGACGGGCTTGAAGACGGGCAGAGCCCGGGCCTGGGCGCGTTGCGCGGCTTCCGCTTCCGCCTGCTTGCGGGCGGCCTGCTCGGCCTCCTGCTGCCGGGCCACCACGGCCGGGTCCGGCCGCGTCACCCAACCCATGTACTCGGCAAACCAACCCCAGCCGAACATGACGGCGAGGCACAGAACAACGGCAATGATGAGATTTTTATTTTGCATGACGGCGTAAATGCTCCTGAACGCCCGAACGACGTTTGGGGGTGGGAGGAGGGACGGGGTCCACCCCGCCCGCAGCCCAGGGATGGCAGCGCGCAAGGCGGCATATCGTCAGCCATCCGCCCCGCAGAATGCCGTGACGCATGACGGCCTCCACGGCATATGCGGAACAGGAAGGATAATAACGGCACGACGGGGGCAATACGGGAGAGATGCAGTACTGGTACAGCCTGATGGGCACGACAGCCAATTTGCGCAACAGCATGCTCATGACGCTCCGTGCCCGGCTCCGCGATTCGGGGCAAGCCCCGTCACCAGCGACGCGAGATCCGCGGTCACAAACGCCAGCGTGACGCGGGACGGATCCAGTTGGCGCTTGGGAATGACGACAACATCCAGCCGCTCCGGCATAAGCGGGCCGTGCAGGCGAAAAAATTCCCGCAATACACGCTTTATCCGGTTGCGGACCACGGCGTTGCCCGTTTTTTTGGTGACGGCCAACCCCATGCGCCACGCGTACGAATCATCGGTGCGCCAACGCGCGAAGAGGACAAAATACCGCGAGAAATAACGACGGCCTGTTTCATAACAGATTCTGAAATCAGGCCGCCTGGTCAGACGATGCTCTCGGGGCAGGGAATACGTCGCCATGGTGTGATCCGTTCTCATCCCGCAAGCATATGCGGAACCGCCGTGGCGTAACGTGGCGACGCGCTGAAAGCGCGCCCCCGGAAGCGGGAAGCAAGCCGGACACGCCGCGCCGCAACGGATCTAGGCGCTCAACCGTTTGCGACCCTTGGCACGGCGACGGCGCAGAATGGCGCGCCCGCCCACGGTGCTCATACGAACCCGAAAACCGTGGGTGCGCTTTCTTCTGATCTTGCTCGGCTGATATGTTCTTTTCATAACATGTCTCCTTCAAAAAATAGGAAAGAGGTAATTACACCGCCCTACCGCTTCCGTCAAGTAGGAGTCCATGACGGACTCTGTCGGAACGTTTCGCGGAAGCTCCGGAAAGCGTCAGGGCTTCGGCACGATGGGCGTTCCCGGAACGGCCACAGGCTGAGGCGCGGCGGCCGGAGCGGGCGTCGGTCCCACCGCGGGCGCGGGAGCGGCGACGGGCGCGGGGACGGGCGTCAGCGCCGCTTCTTTGGGAGCGGCGGCTTTTCCGGGACTCGTCGTTGCGGCCGTCTGCCGTTTGGGAGCGGCCCGCCGCACGGAGCGTTGACGTTGCGGCTTCGCGGACCACGATTTCATCGGCTGGAGCACCGGCAGCCGGGCCGGATCGCTGAGCGCCGCGCCGCCGGTGTTTATCTGCCTGGGAGCCACAAGCGCGTTGTACTGGAGACGCGCCCCGCCGTACTGCATCCATACGTCCTGGAGGCTGCTTCCGCCCCCATAGACCGATGCCGAAAACGCCGTGGCCGGCAGGAAGGCCGCCCCTGCAAGGGTGCAAAAAATGCAAAAAAACCGTCGGATTTCCATAGACACTGTTCTGCCTCCTTCCTGGCGCTGCACCGCGCAGGAGATTCTTTCTTCTCCATATCGACCGAATATGCGATTCTATTATATCCGCCCGCGCGGACACGTCGACGAGAGTTGTTGACGCTTTCCGCCATTATGGGGCAAAATCCGCCGAAACATTCCGCCTGCAAGGAGCGCAGTATGACCCAGACGCCGGATTGGTGTTTCGAGGGGATGTGCATCACCCTCATTGGAATGCCCGGTGCGGGCAAATCCACGGTCGGCCATGTGCTGGCCCGGCGTCTCGACTGGGGCTTCGTGGATACGGATTATCTCATCGAGTCGGTGTACGGCACGGCGTTGCAGCACGTCGCGGATGCCCTGAGCAAAGAGGCGTTTCTGGATGCGGAGGCCACCGTCGTGGCCTCTCTGCGCGCAAAACGCATCGTGGTGGCCACAGGCGGCAGCGTCGTCTACCGCCACGAGGCCATGCGACAGTTGCTTTCCATGGGGCCGGTGATCCATCTGGAAGCGACTCTGCCCCTCATCCTGGAACGCATCGCCCGCAAGCCCGATCGCGGACTGGCCATCGCTCCGGGACAAACCATAGAGGATATTTTCCGGGAGCGCCAGACCCTCTACCGCCGGTATGCGCTGTGCAGCATATCCGTGGATGCCCTGACGCCCCAGGAATGCGTGGAAGCCGTGCTTGATGCGCTGCGTCGCCGCGCATGCCGCCCGGCATCATTTCCGCGCCCGCTGTGACGGTCTGCACACGCGCCGTCCCGCTATGCGTCGAACTGAAAAGATCTGATGATTTTTTCGATGATCGGCTCCAGCTTCCGGGACTTTGCGGGAGGATACTGGAACATCAGCGAAAGAGACTGTGTTCCCCGGTTGTACAGCAGAGTCAGATTTTCCGCTTTTTTCCCTTGTGTCGTCACCGTATGACGCATTTCAAGGGCATGCTGTTCTCCCGTCCGGCGTCGTTTGCAGGGAGTTTCCTTTTTTTTCACCCCCTGTGTGCCGGTCACGGCGGCGCACACCTTGGCGATATCCTCTTCCGACCATTTTTCGATATCCTGCGTGGAGCCGTTGGTCAGCACGTCGGGCACTTCCATGACCACGACGTTCAACGCTCCATCGGGCGCGGCGGCCATGAACAGCATGCGCGGCGTCATCGCGCCCCGCCGGGGCATGCCGCTCTGAATCTTGTCGATCTGCTCCTGGTTGCCCACATGCCAGCCTTGAGGAAGCGAAAGTCTGACGCCGTTGCGGCCGTGGGGAACAAATTTCTCTGAAGCGGCATGCGCCATCGCCACGGCGCCCGTCATGTACATACCTATAAACAGCAACACTGCAAGAGCGCGCACCATACTTGTCTCCTTGTTTTCGCGGCCGATTCCTTTCGGGCAGACGCGTCTGTTCCGCGCCGGCGGATCGACCCGGTACAAAAAAAGGCTGTGACAGGGCGCCCGGCGCCCCCACAGCCTGAACATCTTCCGCGCATCTCAGCGACATGCCGGAAAAAAACCATCCCGTTCAGAACATTAATACGTCCACTTGCCCTCATAGCGGATCAGCTCGTTCATGCGGCGGGATTTGACTACGCTGCAGGGAGCCTTGAGAGCTTCGCTCCTGGTTTTGCCGCGGCACTCGTAAATATTTTCCACATATTTGATGCACCCTATGTACTGGCTGCCGGGACTGGTGGAAGGACGCACTTCCGTAACAAGGCTGTTGGTATCGACCGCCACGTACTTGGCCACATAGCCGTCCTTGCTCTTGACGACATTCTTGTTTTTGATGGAGGGCGTCACATTGGCGGCGGCGTCGCGCACGAGTTTTCTCCCCACAGCGTCCAGCTTCTGCTGCACGACTTCCATGCTTTCCGCGGGCGCCGCCTTGCCTTTGGCCTTTTTCGCGGCGGCCGCCTGTTCCTTCCGGGACGTTTTGGCCTGTTTGGCCCTGGAAGCCGGTTTCGACTCGGGTTGCGGCGCTTCGACCCGCTCCTCCTGGGGCTGCACCTGGGGCACGTCTCCGGACGGATCATCGGAAGCCCCCCACGGCCAAAGGGAGCATCCCCCTCCGAAGAGCAGCGCCACAGCCAATGCGGGAACAATCATGACATTTTTCATATGGTACCTCATAGCAGGGAAGGAAAAGGCCCGGCGGAGATCCCGCCGGGCCGCAAACACTACAGACCGTACAGGTTAGTCGAAGGAAATTTCCACACGACGGTTCATGTACCGGCCTTCTTCAGTCTTGTTATTGTACTTGAAGGACTTGCCGCGACCGATCGCGGTAATACGGCCGGCGGGGATGCCCTGCTTCACCAGATAATCCTTCACGGAGTCGGCGCGGCGCTGCGACAACTTCATGTTGTAGGCGTCGGTGCCGATCCAGTCGGTGTAGCCGTTCAGGACGACGCGCTTGTTCGGGTTGGCCTTGATGAGGCCGGCGGCTTCGTTCAGGATGCCCATGGCCTTGCTGTCGAGCGCATAGGAATTGAACGCGAAGTTGACGCCGCGCAGCACGATGACGTCTTCGCTCTGTTCGCAGAACACGTCCACGACGAACTGTTCCAGAGCGGCTTCACTGCGGGCCAAATCCGTGCCCTTGACCACGATGCTGCGGGGATTCATCTTGGCGATGGCGTCAATGACTTCCTTGCCGTGCGGGGTGTCGGCAAAGGAAATCACATGGATGACCAGATCGCGCTGCGTGGCGTAAATGCCGCGCACCGTTTCCAGAACGTCCACGCCGCGGTTGTTGTCGCCGTCGGTCACCAGGATGATGGCGGCCGGGCGCTTCATGCTGGAGAGGAAGGGTTCGTACTTTTCAAAGCCGTTGCCCATGGCGGTCATGCGGCCGAAGATGGTGAAATCGCTGCGGAGCTTGCCGATGGCGTTCGCCATGGCGTCGCGGTTCCAGGGCCCCTGTTCGACAAGGGTGCCGTTGGGCGTGATGGTATGCAGACCGCCCATGTAGTCAAGGGCCGGAATTTTCGCGTTGATGCGGGTAAGAATATCCTTGGCGACCAGGATTTTGTCCTGCTTCAGCTCAGGATTTTTCATCATCATGGAACCGGAATAGTCCACGACGAAATCAAAGCTGTCCACTTTCTTGCTGCAGGTGGTGGGTACGGCGGCCGCGGCAGCGACGGCATAGCCCATCACCAGAGCGGCGGCCAGGATCAAATAACGAAGAGATTTCATTGGTGCCTCCAGAAACATGTTTTAGTGTCGTTGGGTTACCGGCAACTGCACACCGACATTGCATACTTGCCTGCAAAATGCGACGGGCAAGTACTCGCCTGAACATGCGACATTGACAATCCCTATACATGTTTTCCCCTTTTATCGCAACATGTAAATCTCAAAGCTTCGCCCCTGCTGGACAAGCGCCGACGTCATCAGGCATACTGCGGCTTCGGCGCGGTTTTTCTCTCCCCGCTGTGAAGATTTTTGCCCGGCGATGCCCTTTTGCGGAGCGCTCCATGCGGAGAACGACATTTTTCAAGCTCAGCCCCGGCGGCAATACGACGCTGCTGCTTGTGGACGAAAATTTCTTGCCGCGGGAGCGGGCGGCCATCGCCGCGGAGGTGCTGGACCCGTTGCACCTGCATGCGGAACAGGTCGGATTCGTGGATCTGAAGGCTCCGCGTCTGGAAATGGCGGGCGGCGAATTCTGCCTCAACGCCACACGGGCCTTGGGAGCGCTGCTGGGTCTGACGGCCTGGGAGGCCCGTCCCGCCCCGGAGCGGCCCGCGGCCCTGCACTGGCGGGGCACGGCGCGAGTGTCCGGCATGCCGGTCCCGGCGCTGCTGGAAGTCTCCGGCGACGCCGCCCGTATTCCGGAAACGGACGCCGCGGTCTTTCTGGATCTGCCGTCCTCCGTTCCCTGCGAAGCCGTGGCGCCCGGCGCGGTGCTGGTACGGCTGCCCGGCATCGTCCATCTTCTGCTGGACAGGACGCGGCATCCTTTCCCCGACGACTGGCAGGCGGCTTGCGCCCTGTGGCGACGACGTTTCGATCTGGAGAAGGAACCCGCGGCGGGATGCGTCTGGTGGCATGCGGCGGGCGACGTGCTGCACGCCGACCCCGTGGTCCGGGTGAAAGAACCCTACAGCCTCTGCCGCGAAACCTCCTGCGGCTCCGGAGCGCTGGCTCTGGCCCTGGCCCGTGAAACTGTCCTGAAAAGCGCCCGCTCTTGCGACGAACAGGAACTGCGGGTCATGCAGCCCAGCGGCGTTCCCCTGCGCGTGCGCTTGTCGCGCGAGGGGAATCTTCTGCGGGCCCGCGTCGGCGGCCCGGTGCGTCTGCTGGCCAGGGGAGACGTTTTCACGCGACACTGAAACAACCATGTCGGGAAAAACCATGTGGTGGAAAAAATTCTATTTCGACAGGCAGGATCGCGAATTGCTGACCCTGGTCAACAGGGTCATCAATATGGGCGCCGGCGACCGCATGGAGCACAAGATTTTCGACGCCAACCTGCACCCCCACGGCATCAAGGCTCTGGCCATCTCCCGCGAGATGCGCATCGCCCACGCCGTGGTCAAGCTGCTGGACAGTCTGGAAGCCGGGCAGGCCGAAGATCGGCTGCTGGCCCTGCGGGTGCTGTACGACGAAGTGCTCAACAGCGCCCGGACGTTCCTGCGCCGCAATACGGCGCGGGTGCTCATTCAGGTCATGAAAGAGCTGGTGCGCGCCCACGGCGACGAGCGACGTCAGTTGATGCTGGCCCACGACTTCCGGCGGGCGGCCCTCGGCATGCCGCGCATCGTCCGGCGGCTCCTGGATCGCTATCATCTGGTGGAAATGCCGGAAGAATGGAGCCAGCTCTCTTTCGATCATCATGTCCACGACGCCAATACCAAAGGGCGCAAAAATCCCACGCATCTGATCATGGACGCCTGGATCAAGGGCATCCGGCATCTGACGGTCATCTACTATAATTTCGTGGAACCGGAAGCGGCGCGGGAAATTCTGCGCGCGGCGGACATCATGGGCGTCTCCGTCCGTATCGGCATCGAACTCTCGGCCCCCTTCCGGGGACGTTTCGTGCACTTCATCTGGGTTCCGCGCGGTTTTTCCGATGCCGACGGCTTTCTGGAATTTCTGGCCGAGCCGCCGGTACGGCATTTCATGGATCTGGGACGCGCCGCCTCCGAATGGCGGCAGCGTTACGTCTTTCTGGTGCTGGAACGCTGGAACACGCGCCACCGCAAAACATTCGAACGGGAAATGGAGATGACGGTCCCGCCGTTGACGGAAGACGCCTTTCGCGCCTTCGTGGGCACGGGACAACCGTCCATCCTGCACCTGGCCGAGTGCATTTACCACACCTTTCGTTCCCAGGTGGAGGCCCGCGCCGCCGCTCTGCGGCGGGCCTGGCTGGAGGCCCGTCCCGATTCCGAAGCCCGCCGGGATCTGGAACTGGAGTTGCGAGCCCTGAATACGCTGGACGCCACCGCCGTGCACGACACCTGGCTGGTGCCGGAAAAAAATCCGGATCTTCCCTCGCCCAACGTGCCCGCCTCCGCCCCGGACACGCCGGAACTGTTGCGTCTGTCGCCCATGATTCTGCTGAACTGGATTTCCAGTCTGCACTCCGGGTACCGGATCACCCTCAACCTGGCCAACCTCACGCCGGAAGACGTGCTGGAACTGCTCTGGACCTGCCAGGGGTTGATCACCCATCTGGAAATTTTCAATCTCAAGGAATCGTGCGAGGGCAAACTCCGGCATCTGGCCGAGATCAACCGCCTCCAGCAGGCCATCAACCGGGGCAGCGCGCCGCGCCTCAAGCGCATGATCCGGGACATGATCAAACGGAAGGAAGATGCCGGGGAGTGCGCCGCCCCCGAAAATGGGGAGCACTGCGCCCAACTGCACGCCATTCTCCGTAATATTCCGACGTTGCAGGGGTTTTACAAAAACGTCCCACTGCGTTCCCGTTCCGGCACCGACTCCACAAGCCGTTCCCACAAGGTGCTGGGCATGGGACTGGTATTTCCCGAAACGCTTACCGCACGCGGACAACGGTATTTCCGACGCCCGGAGAACCGTTGCGTGGAGATCCCGCTCACGATAGAGGCCCACCGGCACGTCAGCTATCGTCCCACGCCGCACGTGCGGCAGACAAGCCGACTGACCAGATTGATCCGCGCTCTGCCGGGAGGAGGGCGGTTCGGGTATGAGCGCCGCGAGGAGTGGGTGTCCCACTCCTCCACCTCGCGTATCGGCCTTCCCGGCAATATCGCGCCGCTGGGCGGCGCCATCACTCCCACGCCCGACGATCCCATGGCGGAAGTCCGACGTGAAGCCCGCGCGACGCGGCCGCCGTCCACATTTTACCTCAATACCCGCCTGTCCAACGCGCTCAAGGTGCTGGCGGGCTTTCTTCCGGCCATGTGCGCGTTCCAGTATACCCAATCCTGGTGGTTTCTGGCCTGGTTCGGAGCGTTGCTCTGGTTCGCCATCACCGGGGCGCGGAACATCGCGCAATCCGTCGTGGCGGGCGGCGGCCTGCACCGCTCCACCCTCCTGCGCTGGAATGACCACGTCAGTTGGGTCAGGCTGTGCGATTCCCTGATGTACACAGGATTTTCCGTGCTGCTTCTGGAAGTCGGCATACGACTGTTTTTCCTGCAGGATCTGCTGGGATACACGGTAGGCGACCATCCCATGCCGGTCTATGCGGCCCTGGCGGCGGCCAACGGCCTGTACCTTGCCGCGCACAATATCTACCGGGGACTGCCCCGCGAGGCCGTCGTCGGCAACCTGTTCCGCAGCGTCCTGGCCATTCCCGTGGCCATGCTCTACCACGAAGGCATCCTGGACGGGCTGGCAATGCTGGGCATCGAGGATCCTCTGGCGCTCATCCAGCCGGGCGCGGCCATCATTTCCAAAATGGCCTCCGACACCGTGGCCGCCGTCATCGAAGGGTACGCCGATTATCAAAACAACCTGCGCATGCGCCGCTGGGACTACGCGACCAAACTGCGGCAGATGTTTGAAACGTATACCCGACTGGAATTGCTGTTCCCGGAAGACGACGCGCTGGAGTTGCTGTCCCGGCCCAAGCAGTTCATCCGCAAACTGGAAGCGGGCAAGGGCAACCTGGAGACGGAACTTATCATCAATGCCCTGGATCTCATGCACTTCTGGCTGTACCAGCCGTGCGCCCAG
>CASQEL010000055.1 GCA_949427775.1 uncultured Desulfovibrionaceae bacterium | reverse complement strand
GGGTGTGGGGCGGAGCCCCACACCTTTTGGAGCATTTCAACCGTGAACTGCTCTAGTACACAGAAACATCTAAAATTTCTGTGTACTAGCCGCCATGCGAGAGCATGGCGCGGCGGCGTAGTCGCCGTGAATGAGCCGAAAACCGCGTTTTTCGGCGAATGATCTTGACGCAAAATACGAAGTATTTTGTGTTATGTTGTACTAGAGCAGCAGTTTGATCATAAATACTCGAACACTCCACCGGCTTCGGCCGGTGGAGTGTTCAAGTATTTGTGCAATTCATGAGTTCTGAAACGAAATATGAACAGCAACGCTCCCGATCATCGTGCCGTGTCGGCAGAGCGCGGCACGGCACGATGGAAGGCCGTCGGCGGCGCGTGTCGTAGTCAGGGCCGCCGCAGTTTGCTGCATTTTCAGCGTCACGGTGTTCCGAAAGCGCTCCCCGTGCCGGAAGGCATCACATTAATTTTTCCGTTTTCGCGTTGGGGAAAAAGAGGGGCTCCCCATACTTGTCCACGCCGAAGGTCCGGATGATGTCCTGGGCTTCCGGGCTGGTGAGCCAATCGGCCAGACGCAGGGCTTCCGCAGCGTGGACCTGCGGGAATTTTTCAGGATTCACACGGATCAGCGCGATATAATTCAGAAGCAGAGGATCTTTTTCCACCAGCACATCCAGGCGGGAGGAGGTCTTCAGCGTCAGCCACGTGGCACGATCCATGAGAACATAGGCGTTCTCGGCATCGGCGAAAAGCGTGGTCGCCTTATTGCCCTTGGCCCCGTCCGGGTAGATCACATACCAGGGCGCTTGAGGCGTGACCCCGGCTTTGGCCCATATTTCCAGTTCCTTGATATGCGTGCCGGACTTGTCCCCCCGGCTGACGACCGTGGCCTTGGCGGCGGCCAGACGCCGGAACGCCTCGGAGGCGCTTTTCATGCCCCGGATGCCGGCCGGATCGTTTTTGGGGCCGAGGATGACGAAGTCGTTGTACATCAGATCCCGGCGATCCAGGCCGTAACCTTCAGCCACGAACGCGTCTTCCAGTTTGCGGGCATGGACGATGACCATGTCGAAGGAACCTGTTTTGGCTTTCTCCAGCGTTTTGCCGGTACCGGCTTTTTCGTAAGTGACACTGATGCCGGTTTTTTTGCTGAAGGTATCCGCCAGCAGAGGAATGATGCCCGCATCCACCGGACCGATGGTGCTGGAAATGCGGACCGCATCGGCAGGGGCGGCCGTTGCGAGCGGGACGGCCCAGCCCAACGTTGCAAGGCACAGCATCATAACGAATTTTTTTGCGGACATGGCATTTCCTCCGGTACGAGTTGTTTGTTGACTCTCTCTTTTCGGAGAGAGCGGACGGCTGCGGTGAATATAAAAATTCCGGCGCGCCGACACGCCCTGAAGTATCACGGAGCGCGGCGGCTCAATGCGCTCAGGCGGACAATGCGGGCAAGACGAGGCGGAATTGCGCTCCCGTCGTCGCCTGAATCAACAACCGGGACAGTCGAAAGTGCTGTAGGGAGTGCAGCAGGCGCGGGCGCTGTTCCGCCGCCGAACCCTGCCGGAGCGGAGCGGCCGCACGACTACTGCTGCCGGGCGCTGCCCAGAAATTTGATGGAGATGACTTCATAGGTAACGCGGCCGCGGGGTATTTCCACGGTGATTTCGTCGCCCTCTTCCTTGCCCAGCAGAGCCCGTCCCACCGGCGAGAGCACGGAGATGGAGCCTTTGGAGTAGTCGGCATCGTCAGGTCCCAGCAGGGTGAAGGTGCGCTGCTCTCCGGTATCAACGTCTTCCACTTCCACCGTGGCGCCGAAGATGATTTTGTCGCCGCCCAGCTTGTCCAGATCAATCACCTGATACAGGCCCATGCGTGATTCAATGTACTTGATGCGGGCTTCGGCCATGCCCTGACGCTCGCGTGCCGCGTCATATCCCGCATTTTCGCGCAGATCGCCTTCTTCGCGGGCTTCTTTGATGGCCTGGATGATGATGGGGCGTTCTTTTTTCAGCCGCTCAAGTTCGGCTTCAAGTTTTTGACGTCCCTGAACGGAAATGGGTATGCTGGTCATGATCGTGATCCTCAAAAAATAAGGTTATTTCCGGTTGCGGGCATTCATGCCCGATGTTTGCCGTCGGTCAGCTCCGCGTCGGGAACCTTTATAAAAAAAACACGTCCGTTGTGGTGCAACGGAGCGTGCGTATATATGCGGTATGCGTAATGCCGATAGAGTAGTCCATCATGCGCGCGGGGTCAAGCCCCTTTCCCGCAACATTGAGGAACTGCTGAAAAACAGGAAAAAAACCGCCCCGCGGCCTCCAGCAGTCCGTTGTCCGCAAGATGTCGGGCAATGAGGAAGCATCGCTCCGCCGGAACGCCGCTGATTTCGGTGATGTTCAGAAGAGTCGCGGTCCGTCGCGCACGTCGCCTCCGGTAATGCTGCGGCAGAGGGGAAAAAGATCCCGTATCCATCCGCACATTGCCGCTCCCGCTGCAATTCTTTTCGTGCATCGCTCATGGCGTCCTCGGCGCAAAGCCGTACAGATCGGCCATCTAACGCTTGCGGAGAACGTCGGCAACGGGTATTTTCCCGTCTGACATGGACACTTTTTTCTCTCACCCTGACCTTGGGCAACTATCGACGTTATTATGAAGAAATACCTTCGCTATCTTGGACCTGTCATCGTAACCTGCATTTTTGTGGGCGCCATATATCTTCTGTATCACAAATTGAAAGCCTACAGCATCGTCCAGATACGCGAGAGCCTTGCCCAGATTTCCCATGGCCGACTCCTGGCTTCCATAGGTCTGATGGTCATTAATTACATGATCCTGGTAGGCTACGACTGGTTGGCGCTGAAGGCCATTCATAAGCCGCTGTCGCTCCAGCGCACGGCGCTGGTGTCGTTCATCGGCCAGGCGGTCAGCTACAATTTCGGCGCATTGTTGGGGGGCACCACAGTCCGCTACCGGTTTTATTCGGCCTGGGGATTCAGCCTGACGGAAATAGTGCGCCTGGTGCTCATGCTGGCCGTTACTTTCTGGGTGGGGGCGCTGGGCCTGTGCGGCGTGGTGTTTCTGCTGGCGCCTCCGACCATTCCCGTGGAATTGCTTGATGCCATGCCTGTCAAAGACGTCCGCATTTTGGGGGGCGTGCTGCTGGCCATCGCCATGTCTTATCTGGTGATGTGCTTCTTCATTCGCAAGCCTGTGCATGTTTTCGGCAAGGAATTTGTCTTTCCCGCGCCGCATATCGCCATTTTGCAGGCGATCGTGGCCGGCGTGGACCTGATCGCGGCGGCGGCATGCATGTATGTGCTCTTGCCCGGTGAGCTGAACATTTCCTTCATCCAGTTCCTGCCCGGTTATCTCATGGCCCAGGTGGCCGTGGTGCTGACCCACGTGCCGGGCGGCGTCGGCGTGTTCGAGCTGGTGATTCTGCATATGACGCATACGCCGCAGGAACAGGTCGTGGTGGCGGCCGTACTGTGCTTCCGCATTATTTACTATATCCTGCCGCTGCTGGCCGCCGCGGTGCTGCTGGCCGTGTACGAGGCGCGGCAACGCAAGGACATCTTTCGGGACGCCGGGCGCTGGCTGGCCGTGCTGTCCCATTCCATCACGGCGTTGGCGACGTTCATAGCCGGAATCATTCTGATCATTTCCTCCGTGTTGCCGACCTTGCCGCAGACCAGAGCTCTGCTGCTGGAGCACCTGCCCGCGGCGGCGCCCGCCGTCGCTCACTTCCTATGCGCCCTGTCAGGCACGTTGCTGCTGTTTTTGTCATATGGGCTGGAGCGCCGTCAGACCATCGCCTGGCGATGGACGGTGTTTTTCCTCCTGCTCGGCATCGCCTCCTGCCTGGTCAAAGGACTCAACTGGGTGGAAGCGGGCATGGTGCTGATCGTGCTGCTCAGCGTGCTCATGGCCAATCGGCGCTTTTACCGCAAGTCGTCCTTCTGGGAAGAGCCGTTGCCCCTGTACTGGCTGGCGCCTGTTTGGGGCGCTCTGGGCAGCGTGGCGGCGCTGGCCTGGCACATTTATCATCCCGCCTGGCATCGCGCCGCTCTGTTGCATCTGGATCAGGCCTATAACGCTTCCTGCAACCTGAGGGCGGCCGTAGGGGTTCCGGCAGTGTTGCTGGTTCTGTGGATATGGCGGATGCTGCGTCGGCTCAACCACCAGAAAAATTCGCCCCTGCCGTAGTGACGCCCCTGCACGTCCGTGACAGCGCATACACTCTTTTTCTTACGGGGAGCGGTATGCGTCCGTTGCCTTTCCAGAGCAGATTCGCTTTGCCTTTTTACAAAGTCACAGCTGGAAGACACGCCCGCTCCGACATGTAACAGCGCAAATAAAGGCAGCAGCCGCTGTCATGCTTTTTTGCACTCCGACATTTTTTTGGATGTCGCGCTCAAAAAGCCGCCGGCGGCTGCATTGAAAAAAAACAAAGTTACCTATTGACTTGGGGCCACATAGAATGCTCTATGCGTGCCCGACGTTCCGTCCCTTGAAGAGCGTCCCCCGGCCGGGCTCCACACGGAAAATCTGCACATGAAAAGCCTCGCTCCTGGTGCAGCGCGGGCAACCGTCCGTAATCAGCAGACAGTGGGAATCCAACTCCAGCGGATCGATTCCCGCTCCCAGCAGAATCCGGGTAGAGCAGCCCTTTTCCCACATGATGGGGCTGCCGCAACGGGAACATTCCACAAAAAGCATTTCCGGATCAAAGCCGGGCCGGGGCAATCCCCGCGCCGGCTGACGCACTGATGTGGTTTCCTTGATTTTGTTCATAGCAACGTCCTTTATGCTCCGAAGTTTCCGCTTGGGGAAAACCTCAAAAAATCGGTGCAGCCGATATGCTGTACTCTCGTAATCTTCTCTGTGGAGAAGGGCCTGCCTCACAACATCCGCCCGTTTGAAGCGGCCCCGGTCGACGGGGGAAGTCGGCGGCGAAAACAGGAAGATCCGTCCATATCTGAGCATAACAATAAGATCGTCGGGGCTCCAGGGCAAGGGGCGGAACCGCGGGAACAGGGCTTGCGCTTGCCGCGCCTCACGGATATTATAGAAAAATGATTAACCATCGCCGTCCCATACGTCTGTTGCCGCCGGAGCTGCGCAACCAAATCGCCGCCGGGGAGGTAGTCGATCGTCCCGCAGGCGTGGTCAAGGAACTGGTCGAAAACAGTCTGGACGCGGGCGCGCGTACCATCCACGTCACTCTGGAAAACGGGGGCCAAACCCTGATCCGGGTTCAGGACGACGGCGCGGGCGTTCCCGAAGCCGAACTGGAACTGGCCGTGACCCGGCACGCCACCAGCAAAATCGCCAGCCTGGCCGAACTTATGTCCGTGCATTCCTTCGGGTTCCGGGGAGAGGCGCTGCCCAGCATCGCCTCGGTGTCGGCCTTTACCATGACCTCGGCCCCCCTGGGCGAGGACGGCGCGCCGGGGGAGGCCCATTTTGTGGAGGTCGCCCACGGCACGGTCAAAGGGGCCGGTCCCGCGGCTCTGCACCAGGGCACCGTGGTGGAGGTGCGCGATCTGTTCGCCAATATTCCCGCCCGCCTCAAATTTCTCAAAACCCCGGCCACGGAACTCAAACGCGCCCAGGAATGGCTGACGCGCCTGGCCCTGGCCCGGCCCGACGTGGCCGTGACCCTGACAGTCGGGGGACGGGAAGTGCTCCGCTTTCCCGCCGCGCAGCGACTGTACGACCGCCTTGCCGTCATCTGGCCGCCCCTGATCATGGAAGCCCTGCGCCCCTTCGACCATACCGGGCACGGCATCCGCGTCCACGGGTTTGCGGGAAGCCCCAGAGTCAGCCAGCCCAGGGCCGACCGGATCTATTTTTACGTCAACGGCCGGGCCGTCACGGACAAACGGCTCATGGCCGCCGTGCGCCAGGCCTACAAAGGCCGCCTGACTACCCGCGATTACCCTCAGGTGCTTCTATTCATGGAGATGGCCCCTGAGGAAGTGGACGTCAACGTGCATCCCGCCAAATCCGAAGTCCGTTTTCGCGACGAATCGGCGGTATTTTCCGCCGTGCTGCGCGCCGTGGGCGGCGCTCTGGAGGATCTTGCCGTCATTCAGGATGACGGGGATGCGAATGCCGCTCACGTTTCTGTCGCGACAGGGCCGGAAGCCTTGCGGGAAACCGCGGCGCGTCCGTCGCCGCCCGCTTCGCCCCGGCCGTTGGGATTCTGGGGCGATATCGACAAGGACAGAATTTTTCAGGCCACAGGCAAACGGCGGATGGACGACGCGACGGATACGGAAATCCGGATTGGCGGGCCGCCTTCAGGCTATGACCGGCGCGTGCCGGAAGACATGCCGGGGCTGGAGGAAACCGCGTCCGACTACGGATTCCGACTTCCGCACGCTTCCCGTACCGAAGAACGGGGGGAGGACATTCCTGCGGGTCCGTCGGCGCTGTTCGCTTCCGTGCCCGCGTCCGCCTCGACGCCTGGCCCCGACACCGGCCCGGAACCGGCGTATGCTCCAGAACCCGAGGCGATTCCCGACGCCACCGATGCGCACGGTCATGTGCGGGTAGGTCGGTATCTGTACCTGGGGCAGGTGGCGGCGACCTATCTGGTGCTGCGCGACGCCGACGGCTCTTTGCTGCTGCTCGATCAGCACGCCGTGCACGAGCGGGTCATCTACGCCCGTATGCGCCGGGGAGGTTTTGCGGGCGCCGGCCAGTTGCTGGCCCTGCCCCTGGAGCTCTCCCTGCACCCGGCGGAACGTGAACGTTTTTTTCAACTGCGCGACACGCTGGAATCCTTGGGATTTTCTCTTGAATATTCCGGCGAATCCCTGCGGGCGCGGAGCATTCCGCCCGTGCTGGACCGCGCCGCCGCGCAGGCGTTTCTGCAGGAAGCCGTGGCAGGACGCAAAGACGACCTCTCGGCATTGTTCATTTCCATGTCCTGCAAGGCCGCCATCAAGGCGGGACAACGCCTCACCGACGACGAAGCCGCCGGTCTGATCAGCCAATGGATGCATGTGCCGGAACGGGAATTCTGCCCCCACGGTCGCCCCTGCGTGCTGCGCTGGACAGCCGCGGATCTGGAAAAACTGTTCAAGCGCGCGACCTGACATCCTCCGCCGCTACAGCTCCGCCGGGCACCCCCTGTTTAGTCCCACATTGAAGTGGTTTGGATCACTATGGAACCTTTCGGGTTCGACAGCCCATACCGTTCTCACAAATTCATAGGGAGATTTTCCTTTCAGTGTTTTCAATCTCCCCGCAAAATTATACGCCATAAGAAAGGCATGCAAATGCTTCTTCAACTCCGCATGGCAGGAATAATGATAGCGGGCGACAGTAGCCTCTTTAAGTGTCCGGTTCATTCGTTCAACTTGCCCGTTTGTCCAGGGGTGGTTTACCTTAGTCAGTCGGTGTTCAATGTCATGCTGAATACAGACACGATCAAATGGCGTCACAAAGGCCATCGTATCTTTTTTGCGATTCACAAACTGAATGCCGTTATCTGTTAAAATAGTATGAATTTTATAAGGAACTGCCTTGATTAAGTGTTCAAGAAATTCTTTTGCCGTAGCTCTTGTCGCTTTCGTCTGTAATTCCGCATAAGCAAATTTTGATGTTCTATCAATACCAACAAACAAATAGAGTTTTCCTTCCTCTGTTTGTACTTCAGCTATATCAACATGAAAGTATCCAATAGGATAAGATTTGAATTTTTTCTTCTCAGTGCTCTCTTTTTCCTTTGGCAGCTGTGACAAGCCATGCCTTTGCAAACACCGATGTAATGAGGAACGGCTTAAATGAGGTATTTCTGTCTGCAATGTATACAGACAATCATCCGGAGGCAGTTGTGCAAATACTCTGAAAGCTACAACAACAGCCTCCTCAATCTCCGTAAGACTTCTTGAATGAACGAATTTTGGTCCCATGGGGGCATCATGGACAAAATCTCTTTTCCGCCATTTCGCAATGGTTTTGATGTTCACGCCATAGCGCTTGGCAAGAACCATCAGGCTTTCTTTACTATTTTGTATCTCTCGACGCACTTCCGGAGTCGTTCTGGCGCGAGCATGGAGCATGTGGCCCATAAATCTTCCCTCCTGAGTTGGCTATAGCATATACCATTACTCAAGGGGACTAAACACTTTGTTCTTCTACAGTTTTTATTCTACCCAAACTTCTTTCCGGGCAAATGTTCGCCAATATGGCCGACGTAAACGGTTTTCTTGCCGGTATCTGCATAGAAGTAGACGCGATCGCCCTCTGTAATGCGCATATGGGATTCGCAGAGCAAATCAACCGTCAGGCTGCCCCCCTGTCGCCCCGTGGCATTGAAAGTGAACGTATGCTTTTGCCCTTTTTTACCCTGGGTAGCGGTATCCCCCTCTGCCGGACTATACTTGAAGCCCTTGGGAGAAAAGGCTTGTCGCATCTCTCCAGCTTCCTGCATGGCGCGCTGGAGTTCCTCCAGTATGATACGGATACGCGGCAGCAGGATATGGCCTTGCAGCATCCCCTTGAGCTGATCTTCCGCTACAGAGCTGAAAAGCAGATGCGTCAGTCGGCGGTGCGCATAGTCCAGCAATTCCTTCCCCGTGTTGGTCGGTTCGTAGAACCGGGCCTTGATGCTTTCCTCGTGGTGGGGGATATCCTCCTCCCCACAAATAAGCCCGACCTGGCATTCTTCCTCGAAAACGGCGGAATCAGCTCCATTGAGGCTATTGCGTGTCAGCGTGACATGAGGAGGAACAAAGCGGGTATCCCCGGCAAGAGAAAGCGCGGGGATATCCCACAGGGACGCCAATGCCAGGCCTTTGCATACGTCTTCACCGATAAGGTATTCTTCAAGACTTGTCATTCCCGCATCGGCGCAAAGCTGCTCCACATAGGGTGCGGAGGAAAAATGCTTGAGCAACAGCTGGCGCAATGTTCGTTCCATACCACCGGCCGGACGTCTCAAATAGTCGTGAATCGTGCAGCCCGGCGTGATGTTGCGAACGGCAAAGCCTTCGGTAACGCGGATTTGCGGAGAAAAGCCCAGGGCTTTCAGTTTGTCGGAAGCTTTTTTAAGATCCAGCAGGGCCGCGTGGGCGGCATGGTCATCCGGCAGCGAAGCGGAAAGCGACAGCTCGTTGAAGACCTGATCCATGTCCGCCTCCTACAGCAATTCTGAAAGCTGCTTGTCCCACTCGTCAAAGAAATTTTCCGGCCAGAGATCAATATGCCCGTCCTTGTCGATGCTCGGGGTGTTGACGCAGCTTGCGCCG
>CASQEL010000054.1 GCA_949427775.1 uncultured Desulfovibrionaceae bacterium | reverse complement strand
GCCGGCAAAATGGGGGGTCCGGGGGCATCATGCCCCCGGCGGGGTGTGGGGCGGAGCCCCACATCTTTTGGAGCATTTCAACCGTGAACTGCTCTAAAGATCCATTCTTTATTCTCCCATATCAAGTCCAAGCATTCCGACATATATGTTCCTTTGGCGGGAAGAGTGGCGGGAAACCCCTTACAAAAAAAGGCTTACGATTTTCACCGTAAGGCCTTGAATTTGCTGGTTGCGGGGGCAGGATTTGAACCTACGACCTTCGGGTTATGAGCACAGAGGGAATAACTTTCGATTCTTTTTATTTTTCTACTAACTACTACTTATTATTCAATTAATATAAAAGTGGCCGTACGATCAATTTCGCTGTTTTTCGACCTTTTTCGGCTTGACGTGGTGGGAATATGGTGGGAATAGAATGCCATGAAAAACACCGGGAGCCCTTGCCATGTCTTCACTTGTACGCCATCAAACGGATAAAGTCGGTGTATTTTATGTGCTCGGAAAGCCTCGCGCCAAGTCCAGGGGCGATACCGCCACCGGCAAGCCGGACAAAATCTTCTATATCATGTACCGGCTGGACGGGAAAAAGATCGAGGAAAAGGTCGGTCGCGAATCCGAGCGTATGACCGCCGCCAAAGCCGCCAAGATCCGCGAACAGCGTGTGAACGGTGTCAGCCTGCCCAATACCGAGCGCCGCCGCATCCGGCGCGAGCAGGAAGCGGCCCTTGCGGACGCTGGACCATCGCCCGCCTCTGGGAGGCATACAAGGCCAACAAGCCTGACCTCAAAGGCATTGTCACAGACGAGAATCGCTATAAGAACTACTTGCAGGACTTCGCCAGCCGCACGCCGGATGAAATCAGCACACATGACGTGGATGCCCTGCGGCTCAGGCTCGCCAAAGCCAGGAAGAAAGCCGGAACTGTCAAGAATGTGCTGGAGCTTCTGCGGCGTATCATCAATTTTGGCGTCAAAAAGGGGCTATGCCCCTGGCAGTCGCCCGCACAACTCCACTTTGAGATGCCGCGTCTGAATAATGTCAAAACTGAAATGCTCACCGCCGAGGAACGCGCCCGCTTCATCGATGCCGCCCGCAACGCGCACAACCGCAAGGCCGGACAATTCATGCTTATGGCCTATTATACCGGTATGAGGCGCGGCGAACTCTTCCGCCTCAAATGGACGCATATTGACTTCGAACGCGGCTTCATCACCATCAAGGGTGAGGAGCAGGAAGGGGCCAAGATCAACCGGGACGAACGTATCCCGCTCACTCAGCCGGTTCGCGAGCTGCTGGCCGAAATCGGCAGCAACGACAGCGCCTATGTTTTCCCCGGCAGAGACGGCGTGAGCCGCATGACTGACATCAACAAGCAGGTCAACGCCATCAAAAAAGCCGCCAATCTTCCGGCGGATTTCCGTCCCCTGCACGGGTTGCGGCATACCTTTGCCAGTGTGGCCGTTTCCAATGGCGTGCCGCTTTCCCATGTACAGAAGCTGCTGACGCACAAGGATCCCTCCCTGACGCAACGTTATGCCCATCTGGAGGATAGCGCCCTGAAAAACTCGGCCAGTCTGGTGGGGGACTTTCTGGCGAATTCCGTACAACTAGACAGAGATGACGGTAACAGCCAATAGCAACGGTATCACTTGCCAAGTCTCGGTTCAGCCGTCATGATTCTTCCAAGCCCTGTCAGGAGCCCCCATGAGCGACACCTTTCCGTTTCTGATCTACCAATCCTCCGAACAGGATATTTCCGTCAACGCCGTCATCCGCGATGAAACCGTCTGGCTGACCCAGAAGGCTATGGCGGAGTTGTTTGGCGTGGAAATTCCGGCAATTTCAAAACATCTTGCCAATATTTTTGCGGAAGGAGAGCTGGACGCCGAGGCAACTCTTTCCAAAATGGAAATAGTTCAGCAAGAGGGCAAGCGAAAAGTCAAACGAACCCTTGATTTCTACAACCTCGATGCCATCATTTCCGTAGGTTACCGCGTCAATTCCCGCCGGGCGACCCACTTTCGCATCTGGGCCACCGGCATCCTCAAGGAGTACATGATCAAGGGCTTTGCCCTGGATGACGAGCGCCTCAAACAGGGGCGCACGGCCTTTGGCAAGGATTACTTTCGCGAACTGCTGGAGCGTGTCCGCTCCATCCGCGCCAGCGAGCGCCGCATCTGGCAGCAGATAACTGACATTGCTATGAGTTTTTCTTGGTAAAACAACATCGCACAGACATACAATAGCCCACACAACAAGGACTTGTTCCATGACGTTGAGCGAACAGCAGATACACGATCTCATTGCTCAGGGTGAAGGAATTTCCCTGGAGTTCAAGACCTGCGGCCAGCAGCTGAACCGTGACGTGTACCAAAGCGTCTGCGCGTTTCTCAACCGCCACGGCGGCTTCCTGCTTCTGGGCGTCCAGGATAACGGCAATATCAGCGGCATTGCCCCTCAGGCGGTGGAGCAGATCCGCAAGGATTTCGTGACCACCATCAACAACCCGCAAAAGCTGACGCCTCCCGCCTATCTGTCCATCGAAACTGTGACGATACATGACAAGATTGTATTGCTTGTCCATATACCGGAAAGCTCACAGGTACACCGTTGTAACGGTCGTATTTATGACCGTAACGAAGATGGCGATCTTGACATTACCGACAGCACCACATTGGTGGCGCAACTCTATCTGCGCAAAGATAACAATTTCAGTGAGAACCGCATCTATTCCTGGATACAGCCTGAAGATTTGCGGGCCGACCTCATTGAGCGCTGCCGCCGCCATGTCCGTATCAATCGCAAATCTCATCCTTGGGTTGATATGGACGATGTGGCCTTGCTCAAAAGCGCAAAGCTGATCCGCATTGACCCGGAAACTCGAAAAAGAGGCGTTACGCTTGCCGGGGTGATGCTCTTCGGCACAGACAGTCTTATTCTGGATGTTTGCCCGCCGCACCGCACGGATTGCCTGCTGCGCAAGGTGGATGTGGATCGGTACGATGACCGGGATCTGATCCGCACCAACCTGCTGGACAGCTACGACCGCATTCTGGCCTTTATCCAGAAGCACCTGCCCGACCCTTTTTATCTGGAAGGCATAGAGCGCCGCAGTCTGCGGGACGCCATTTTTCGCGAAGTGGCGTCCAATATCCTCATCCACCGCGAATATGCCGGCGGCGTGCCTGCCCGCTTGATTATCGAACGTGGCCAGGTGACCACATACAACGCCAACCGCCCGCACGGCTTTGGCCTGATCGACCCGGCCCATTTTGTGCCCTTTCCCAAAAATCCTGTCTTGGCGGCCTTCTTTCGAGAAATCGACCGAGCGGACGAACTTGGTTCCGGGATGCGCAAAATGATGCTGTATGGCAAAAAATACGGCGGGGCCGATCCTCAGCTTATTGAGGGTGACGTGTTCCGCATGGTCATCAGCGTGCCGGAGTTTGAACAGAACGGGACCAGGATGGGACCAAGACGGGACCCAGATGGGACCCAGATGGGACCCAGATGGGACCCAGACGGAGGCATGTCAGGAGCATACCAGAGTACGAACATAGAACCGACAGCCGAACAATATCTGAACGATACACAGCTCCACATTTTGCGTTTCTGTCTTCAGGAACAGGGCATCAATGCATTGCTTGAATGCGTTGAAAGGACGAACAGAACGAAATTTCGCCGACAAATTCTTACCCCCCTGCTTGAACAAGGCCTGCTGGAGCGTACCATTCCCGACCGCCCCACCAGCAAAAACCAGAAGTACAGGACAACGGAACAGGGTAAAAAAATACTGCACCATGACCAATAAGCTCGAAGCATTGTTTCAGGAACACTGGCGGCGATTCTTTCTTTCGCCGCAGGCTGACTCCGTAGCGGTGCGGCGTATTTCGGGAGCCTTGTACTGGAACGATCAACTGCTTTGGAGCCTTGGCGTCATTCCTTGGGGTGCATGGCGTCTGCCGTTTCAGGCAAGTATTCTCCGTTTTCTGCATGAGACACTTCCTCACGATGCAGCAAGGCTCTACACGTCTATCCATACAGCGCTGGCGACCGCACATGGTGATTTCCTTTCTTCGCTCAGCGAGATGGACAAGCAAAAACTTGTTCAGCGTGTGGAACAATTTTGCGAAGGGGAAACATTAGCACATCTCGTCCGGCAAATTCAGAGCATCACACCCAAGCAGCCCTTTTTCAGAAACGCGGCCCTTGAATCCATGTTACGATGCATCTCCGTAAAATATCGAGAGATTCACACAGGCTATGATTGCTTCTTCTGTGACTGCAGCATCTGCGCTGAGCTGTATCAGGCTGAGTCCGATCACCTTTTGCTGATTTTCAGTCATCCTCATACCTCTCCCGAATTTTTGTGATAACTTCTGGGTAGTTCACAAAAAAATCAATCTGTTCCAGTGTCTTTAAAAATTGGAACAAATCTCCGCCGCCTGCTCTGATTTGCTGTACCATTTGCTCTGCAATCTTGTATACTTCGTCAAAATCCATAGATTTACTTCTGCATATATCGGCTTCATTTTGCGCCAAATGATAATAGACATCTGCGTATGGGAAAGAATCCTCCAGCATTTTAACAAAAGACTCTAACAAGAACACTCCTTTCCCATCCATGCAGCCTGTCAGCATGTCATAAATTGGAGTTTTTCGATTAATTCTGTAATGGAAAGCCCCTCTCTTGTCGATAGGTTCCCATATATGTGTTAATGTATCTTTCTGGATATTTCTCCCGCGGTAGCGATACACCTTCTCACTGCGGCCAACGGCATTACGAACGATATCCACAAGATTCTTTTTGATGAATGACGGCAGCGAGGCTGTGGATTTTTTGATGTCGAGTTCCCAGATAAAATCCAGCGAATTGGGAATGTCCACCCTGACCCGCGCAAGTTTGCCCAGCTCGTTTTGCCGGATCAGGCGGAACCATGTTCCCCAGACAATCAATCGCCGGTTACGGTAAATGTAAAATCCCTGATGCTGGCGCAAATCATCTGTGCCGCCGATACTCTGGATATCTTTTGGACTCAACTTGCTGGCAAAGGGGAGAATATACGGCTTGACTGAAATTACCTCATCTTTGATCCGCAAAACTTGATCCGCCAAGGGCTGGGTGGCAGGATGACGAGTCAGAAAAGGATCCAATCCTTTCACAGGATCGCCGTTAAAGGTGATACTGACGTGGGCTCTGCCTCCCTCTATGTTCAAAAAACGATGAAAAACCAGCGCGATATGCTTTCTGGCCAAGTCGATTTTCTCATCAAATGTTGCCTGAACATTTGCGGACTCCTGCTGAAGACGATCAAAGTTCTGCCAGAGAACTACCGTACCGGACTCATGAGCTTCCAGAAACGGGTAACCAGGTAGATTTTTAACTTCATCTTCCGACCATAATTGCAGTGACCACTCCCCGGTCTGGCTGATGTAATCCAGATCCCAGCAAGCCGCTGCAACCCGCCCATCCCGTTTGCTCATGACAGAAAGCTTCCTGCATTGGGACAGCGAGGCCGTTTTCAAACCAAGGCCAAAACGCCCCAAGTCGTCTTTGCTTCGGGCATCACCGGGACTGCGGCTTCCATAGCGCATCGCGGTCTCTAATTCAGCTTCAGTCATCCCACGCCCGTCATCCTCAATGCGCAACCATTGAGGTTCGCTGGACATGAAACATACCCGAATATCTGTTGCGTCCGCGCTGATACTGTTATCGATAATATCTGCCACAGCAGTCTCGAACGAGTAGCCGATCGAACGTGTGGACTCAACAAGGACAGGGGCGTATGGAACAACAATTTTCTCTTTCAAGATGACGCCCTCGCCATTTTAATCCATTCAACCTTAAAGAATTTCATGACTTTTTTTGCCGCAACGAGAGCTATTTTTCAAGATATCTCTGTCCGGTTTTCGCCGGGCAGGTTTTCATCATGAAGCGCCTGTCAGGCTCATCCATAAAAGACGATGCCCAAAATCTGGTGGGAATAGTGGTGGGAATAAATATCGCCTGTGAGAAAGGCCTTACGATTTTCACCGTAAGGCCTTGAATTTGCTGGTTGCGGGGGCAGGATTTGAACCTACGACCTTCGGGTTATGAGCCCGACGAGCTACCGAACTGCTCCACCCCGCGTCATGTATTGGACGACACATCATGTCGCGAAAGAAAAAATAGGGACTTGCGTCCGGATTGTCAAGCAGGTTTTTGTCTCTTCCCGCAAAATACCCGCGCCGTCGCCGGGGGGCGAAGTTTTTTCTGATAAAAATTCTAAATATTACAATATATTTCGCATATCGATCTCGCCACGAGGGTGCGGAATACGCTGAGGGTCAGCCCCTATGAACCTGGCCTGCCGCAACGCCGTCGTTTTCCGTCCCGCGGCGTTGCAAGGCCGACAGTGACCTTGCGGCAGGTTCAATGACAGCTTCGCCCGATGTTGGCCTCATGTCTTGCCGGTCGAAAAAATTCAGCGTTTCGCGGATGGCATGGCACTAAGGGCTGACCTCAAGGGCCATATATCGGCGTCTCAGTCTCGCGCCTTCAGGCTGTCCAGCACCAGGCGCGCCAGCAACTCCATGCCGGAGGTCAGGGCCGTCTCGTCGAAGTCGAAACGGCGGGTATGGTGTCCGGCCGGGCGGTCCGTACCCAGTTGGATATAGGTCGCCTGCCCGCCGTGCTCCTGGACGCGGTTCATAAGCCAGGTAAAGTCCTCGGAAGCCCGAAAACTCCGGGTGCGCATGATGTGCCGGAAACAGTCCATGTCCCGCGCCACGCGTTCCACCACATCGACGAGTTCCGGGCTGGACGCGCCGCCGGGGCAGTCACTGGTCCGGTGCAGACGGGAACGGCAGCCCCACATCCGCGCGGCGGCCTCGCTCATGCGGGTGACCTCGTCCATCATATACTTGTTGATGGCGCTGGTGACGCCGCGGGTTTCTCCGATGATGGCGGCGTGCGCCGGGATGATGTTGGAGGCGTCCCCGGCCGCGAACTGGCCGATGTTGATGCGCGACGCGCCGTCGCCGTGGCGGGAGATGGCGTGCATGTTCTGGGTGGCGGTGCAGGCGGCCAGCAGGGCGTTGCGTCCTTCCTGCGGGGCAATGCCCGCATGGGCGGCGCGGCCGGTGAACTGGATGTTGAAGGTGGTGGTGGCCAGAAAATCCGTGGCGCCGCAGATGAGATCGCCGGTGTGCGCGGCCTGGATGCCCAGATGCAGACCGAACAGCCGGTCCACGCCGTCCACGGCCCCGGCCGCCGCCATGGGCGCGGCTCCCAGGCCGTCTTCCTCGGCGGGCTGAAAAATGAGCCGCACCGTGCCGCGCAAACGGGGGCGCAGGGTTTGCAGCACCGCCGCCAATCCCATGCCCATGGCCGTGTGCCCGTCGTGCCCGCAGGCGTGCATGGCGCCCGCGTGCCGCGAGGCGAATCCCTCACGCACGGGAACGTGCTCCGGAAGGTCGCTTTCCAGGAGTTCGTTGGCGTCCATGTCGAAGCGCAGGGCCACCAGCGGGCCGGGCCGTTCGCCCTCCGGCGCGGGACCGGGACAGACCAGATCCGCCCACAGGCCGGTCAGGCCGTCGCCCATGCGCGCCACCAGCTCGGGATCGGCCCCTTCGGCCACGGCGCGGCGGCGTTCGCGGGCGCAGGTCGCCGGGTCCGGGACCGTCAGGCGGGCCTCGGCGCGCACGGCGTCCGCGCCCATAGTCACCTTGTACCCCAAATCCAGCAGGTGTCGCGCCGCCAGGGAGGCGGTGCGGTATTCTTTCCACCCCGGCTCCGGGTGTTTGTGCAGATCGCGCCGCAGGGCGACGATAAGCGGAGCGATGCCCAGCACCTGTGCTTTGATGTCGTCCGTCATGTAGGCTCCCAAGGCGGCATGCACGATTGCCAAGCCGCCTGTACCCAAGTATAGTCCAAAGGACTGTTTTTATCAAAATCCGTGTTATGCGCTGAAATTTTCGCCATCAGGAGAACGACGGTTTTGACGAACGGCAGTGCCGGATTCCTGTTTTCCCGCCGCCTCGCTCCGCGAGAGTCCTTCGGCGCGGCCTTCGGCCGCCGCCGCGGGGGCAGGCGTCCGGCGCGCAATGTCGAGGCCGCCCCGAAACATGTACCACATCCGCCGGATACGCCATGCTTACCCTGATCATCGCCGTGCTTGTGGCGGTATTGGTTTCCGCCGCCTGCTCCCTTACGGAAACCGTGCTCTATTTCGTGCCCTGGTCGCATATAGAAAAACTGCGCCAGGAGGGACGGACCTCGGGCGCGCTGTTGTTTGAGATGCGTTCCCATGTGGACAAACCCATCGCCGCCGTGCTGACGCTCAACACCATCGCCAACACGGCCGGGTCCGCCGTGGCCGGGGCGGCCTTCATGGCCGTGTTCGGTCCGCAGTACATGGGGGTGTTCGCGGCCGTGTTCACCGTGCTGATTTTGGCCCTGGGCGAGATCACCCCCAAAACGCTGGGCGTGGCCTACGCCGCGCCGCTGTCCACCGTGCTGGCTCGCCCGCTGTCCCTGGTGGTGCGGCTGTTTACCCCGGTGATCTGGCTGACCAGCCGGTTGACCCGACTGCTGACCCCGCAGATTTCTTCCGCCCAGCTCTCCGAGGACGACATCCGCGCCGTGACCAGTCTGTCGCGGCAGGCCGGACGCATCGAAGCCTACGAGGAAGGCGCGATCCGGAACATTCTTTCCCTGGACCAAAAGCGCGTCTATGACATTATGACGCCGCGCACCGTGGTGTTTTCGCTGCCTGTGGACATGGGCGTGGACGAGGCCTGCCGCATTCCCGAACTGTGGCACTTCAGCCGCATTCCGGTGTACGGAGAAAACAACGAGGACGTGGTGGGCATCGTGGAGCGCCGCACTGTGGGACAGGCTCTGGCCAAGGGAGCCACCTCGGCCCCACTCAGGGACATCATGCATCCCCTGCATTTCGTGCTGGAGAGCATGACCCTGGACAAGCTGTTGCAGGAATTTCTGAATTCCCGCAGTCATCTGTTCGCCGTGCTGGACGAGTACGGCGGTCTGGCCGGGGTCGTCTCCCTGGAAGACGTGCTGGAGGAGATTTTGGGTCGTGAAATCGTTGATGAAAGCGACAGCGTGGCCGACCTCCAGGCGCTGGCCCGGCAGCGGCGGCAGGCTGTGCGCGAGGGAAAAATATCCTCCGTCAAAAACAGGAATGTTTCTTAAGATATTAAAACATATAAAATTTTGGTGTACCAGACGCCATGCGGGAGCATGGCGCGGCGGCCGCCTGCTCCCGCCGTCGGCAGAGCCTTTTCAAGCGGGAAGGATGACGTTGCCGCCGGACAATCCTTTTTTCTCCCGG
>CASQEL010000053.1 GCA_949427775.1 uncultured Desulfovibrionaceae bacterium | reverse complement strand
TCGGCGAATGATCTTGACGCAAAATACGAAGTATTTTGTGTTATGCGATACTAGAACGGCGCTTGCATAACGATCGCTGAACCCGCCCGAGAGACTCCGGCAAAAGGACGCCGTGTCGCCGGGGCGCTCAATACCTGCTGCGCGGGACTCAGGGAGACAACGATGTATTTTACGCATTACACGGAAATGTATGAATTTTTCATGCGTGAACTGCGGCTTGTGCACGCTCCGGTGGGGATACGTTTCTTTTTTGATGCAACGGAGCTGGAGACTTTCCGAAAGACATACGAACACTATGCTCCGGTCAAACCGCTCACCTTCTGCCAGGCCGAACTTGGCGCACGCATGGAAGGGCTGACCATTGTGCTGGACATGGACAAGCTGTGGTGCCGGGGCGCTCGCTTCGTGTTCGGACTGCGGGACATGGAGGAAGCTGATCTCCGCCTGCATCGCAAATTCTGCACGGACGAGGAACAGGCGCGCCGCGTTCTGGAAAGCAAACCTCGGCTGACCGGGAAAAAGCTTTTGGCCGTGGCCCTGAGTCCGCTTTCCGCGGGGACGGGGCAACCCGATGTGGCGCATTTCTGCTGTGACAACATGCAGGCCTACCACATTCTGAATGACTGGATGGCCGTGCGGAATGTTCATCCTTTACGGCCCGTGCTGTGCGTCAATTCCGCCATATGCGGCGGCAGCGTGCTCAGTTTTGTCGAAACGCAGGCCAATCTGACCCTGGCCTGCGCGGGGAGCTATAACTCCGGCAAGATGGAGCGCGGGGAAATCAATGTCATGGTGCCGGGCGGTCATCTCCGGGATGTGGCGGAGCGTATGGCCGCGCGTGTGAAAGAAAAGGGCGGAGTTTCCCTGACGCGGGAAGGTCACCCCTTCCCCGGCGCGGATATCTGCCAGAACTGCCCGCTCATTATGTTCAAAAAGGCGGAATAGGCGCTCTGTTCACGCCTGATGAGAACGGCCGTCATCCGCGAGCGCGGATGACGGCCGTTCCGCACGGTCACTGTTTCCCGGCGGGTCAGGCGGGATGGCTCCGGTTCAGATGACGTTATCGTCATTCATGCGTGGCGAAATGGTGTTCGGCTTCTTCCAGGCTTGTGAAGCCGTACTGCCTGACCTGGTTGAGCAGATTTTCTTCGGCCTCGCTTTCGCCCTTTTCAACGCGTTTGAGGGTGGCGGCGTGATACAGGTCTATCGTTGCGGGGGAAAGGGTTTGCAGTTCCCCCCGCATATAGGTTTCCAGCGAGGGCAGCCCCGCGCTGTCGTCCGCGCTGTGCAGGGGGCGGCCCCGATCCGCCAGATGCGGGCAGCGCGCGTCCAGTTCTTCCTTCCAGTTCAGATGGATGGCCACAATTTCTTCAATTTTTCGGGCCGCGCCGGGGTCCAGCGGCGGAAGGCGATCCGCAATGAGCGCGTATTCCTCCGGAAAGGTGGATTCCATCATGCGCGCGTATTTTTCGCTCATGAGGTTGCGTCCCTGAGCCTGCGCGGCTTCAAAATCCGCCAGCCAGCTTGCGAGCAGATCTTCGTCCCAGGTCGCGCACTGGCTGCTCCGCATAATCCTGAAGGTGGCGGAATCCGTCTGGCAGGCGGCCTTGCCGCCCGCATTGTTTACGCTGCTGAACATCCGCCATTCAATGTCCACAATGCGCTCAATGAGCGAGGTCCTGTCCATTGTTCGACTCCTTATCCTGGTGATTCCGGCACCGGGCGAGGGTTTTCCGGAAGTTTTCCGTACCTTCGGCGTTGTTGTCCGCACCGAGTTTTTCAAAGATGTCCAGCGAGCGGGCCAGCAGAGCCTCCGCACCCTTCCAGTCTTCCATATCCGCCAGCGTCATGCCCAGATGTCCAAGGGAGGCCGCCGTGATTTCATGTTCGCCCAGGATATTCAGCTTGATGTCCAGGGCCTGGCGCTGAAATTCCGCTCCTTCCCGTTTTTCGCCGCAGACATTCCTCAGTTTGCCCAGCGCGTCCAGACAACTTGCCACCTGAAGGGAATTGCGTCCGTGCAGCTTTTCCCATGCGTGCAGCGCCTGAAGCGTCAGCTTTTCGGCTTCGGCCAGCCGCCCGAACTGATATGCGCCGGCGGACAGAAAAAATGCCGCCGTGGCTGTTTGCTCGTCTTCCGGCCCGTACAGCTCCATAAGATTTTCCAGCGCGCCGTGCCCGATTTCCATGCCGATTTCCAGTCTGCCGAGCGCAATCTGGGTGCGGGAAAGCAGAACCATGGTGCGTGTGGTGAGCGGAGCTTTCATGCCCATGCCGGAGATCAGCAGCTCCCAGCTTTCCTGAAGGCGGGAAAGGGCGGCCGTGTACTTTTCCTGAACAAAAAAGCAGGCTCCCAGGCCGAAAAGAGCAACGCCGCGTTCCGTCACGGTGAGGTGCTCCATGCGGCAGAGCGCCCCGTAAAGCTTTTCCGCCTCTTCCGCATTCCCCTGACTCATGAGGGTTTCGGCCCTTTGAATGTGTTCCGTGGTGTTCATCAAAAGGTTCCTTTATGATTTGAATTCGCCCCTTCAGGGAAAAAGGGACCGGCGGGACGGCGAAGTCTTTTGGAGGGTCGCGGACTTCCGGCCGACCCGCGCCCCGCAACGTTGCGCCCGCTGATCGGAAACCGCCCCCCGGGGGGGCGGTCGCCGACCTGCGCTACGGAGTCACTCGTCGCGGGGTGTCGGCTCGGGAGGAGAACATGCGTTGAACGGATGAACAGAGGGCAGACCGCGTTTGTCCGTCACAATGTAGAACGTGGGAGCATCGCCGCGCAGGGCAAGAAAATCCCGGTCGGCCACAAAGCGCATTCCGCCGCAAGTCGCCGTTTCGTCATTTTCGGTTTGCTCGTCAAGTCCGAGACGAAGCTCATACACGGCAGCGTCATATATGCCGCGCCGCGTTTCCCTGATACGGAATACAGCCTCAGGGGTTTCTTCATGTTCCCGGGCCAGAATTTTGCGCAGGACGTCACGCGCCCGGCTTGTCAAAGTGATGCGCAGCATGGCGAGTTTTTCCGATGCCCGCCCGCCCGGCGTGTTCAGCCGGGCAGGCGGGGTTTCCGTGTCCGCGCCGAGGCGGATATCAGGAATGGAGGTCAGTCGCCGGTTTTGGGCAGGGAGCATGCTCCTTCGCCGGCGGAACCTCCAGCCGCCTGGGCGGTCTGCTCTCCCTGCAGGGGAGAGCTGACTGCGGGGACGCCGTTTTCCCCTACAAAAATGGTATACGTCAGACCATACGAAGCAATGACGTCTTCGTTGACAACAAAAGGCAGGCCTTCAATCTGCACTTCCTGCTCTTCATCGGGGTCTTCACGTTCATCAAGACTCACACGGAGTTCCATATGGCTTTTACAGCCGCCGCCGACTTTTGTTTCGCGTATGCGGAATACGGCGTCCTCATTGTCTTCCTCTGCCAAAAGCTCCTTGAACTTCGCAAGAACTTCCGGAGCTACAGTGATGTTCAGCATGGCGCTGGCCTCTGTGGTTGTGGTGCGGCGAAGCATGGACAGGATGTGAAACACGCTCCGCGATGTAGTGTTTGTCGTCAATCCGGTGGCGGTGATCCGTCAGACCTGCCGGAGCGGGACAGACAGATCCCCGCGGGGCGTCCCGGAGAAGGGGAGGTTCACCGCGCTTCCCTCCCCGGGACATTCAGGCGCAACAGGCGCTCTCGCAGGCGAATTTTCCGATGCCCGCCTGCCCGACTGAACACGCCGGACAGGCGAGGTTTCCGTTCCGCATCGAGGCGAAATCAGGAATGGAGATCAGTCGCCGGTTTTGGGCAGGGAGCATGTTCCTTTGCCGTCGGAGCCTCCGGCCGTCTGCGTGCCCTGCAAGGGAGAGCTGACTGCGGGGACGCCGTTTTCCCCTACAAAAATGGTATACGTCAGACCATACGAAGCAATGACGTCTTCGTTGACAACAAAAGGCAGGCCTTCAATCTGCACTTCCTGCTCTTCATCGGGGTCTTCACGTTCATCAAGACTCACACGGAGTTCCATATGGCTTTTACAGCCGCCGCCGACTTTTGTTTCGCGTATGCGGAATACGGCGTCCTCATTGTCTTCCTCTGCCAAAAGCTCCTTGAACTTCGCAAGAATTTCCGGAGCTACGGTGATGTTCAGCATGGCGCGGACCTCCGTGGTTGTGGTGCGGCGAAGCATGGACACGCTGTGAAACACGCTCCGCGATGTGGTCTTTGTCGTCAATCCGGGGCGGGGACCCGCCCGGCCCGCCGGAGCAGGACGGACAGATCCCCGCGGGGCGTCCCGGAGAAGGTTGGAGGATGTTCGGCGCGCTCCCTCCCCGGGACATTCAGGCTCAGCAGGCGCTCTCGTATTGGGTGCGCTTGATGATTTCGTCCTGCACGCCCTTGTACAGACGGGTGAAGTAGGAGGAGAAACCGGCCACGCGAACCACGAGATCCTTGTACTCCTGCGGATTGACCTGCGCGTCCTTCAGCGTTTCGGAATCCACGCAGTTGAACTGAATGTGCCCGCCGCCAAGGTCAAAGTAGGTCTTGACCAGGTTGAGCAGCATTCTGGTTCCGGCCGGGCCTTCAAGAGCGGAAGGCAGGAACTTCATGTTCATGTGGTTACAGTTGTTGCGCACGGTGTCAATGGCCTGCGCGGCGGACTTGATCAGCGCCGTGCTGCCGTTCACGTCCGTGCCCGGCATGGCGGAAACGCTGGCGTCGGTCAGCGCCACGCCCTTCTTGCGGCCGTTGGGCAGAGCGCCGGTCATCGGAGCGAAGTAGTTGTGGTAGGACAGCGAGAAGGGATCCATGTGCGCCTCATAGCCGAAGTAGTCCGGGCCGTGTGAACGGTAGGTGCGCTCCACGTCGCGGAAGAAGCGGCGGGTAAGCTGATCCACGTCTTCAATGTCGTTGCCGTGCTTGGGCGCTTCGTAGCACATTTTCTGGATGGCTTCGTAGCCTTCAAAGTTGGCGGCCAAGGCTTCCTTGAGCTGCGCCCAGGTCAGCTTTTTGGTGTCGTAAATCAGATGCTTGATGGCGTACAGCGAGTTCACCGCATCAATGCCGGTGGCGGTGATGCACAGTGACTGCGAGTACTTGGGACCGCCAGCCTCTTCACACAGGCCCGATTCGATGCAGCCCTCCAGCAGGCAGGAACGGAAGATGTTCGGGACGATCTGCTCGCGCGTGCAGTTGCCCAGGTCGCTGATCTTGCGCTGCGCGTCGTAGGCGTGGTCCATGTGCTCCAGCAGCGCCTGATACAGTTCTTCAAAGGTGGCGCAGTCTTCGGCGGCCTTCACTTCGGGGAATACCTGCTTGCGGGTGTGCGGATCATACCCGTTGTACATGGCGAATTCGACCAGCTTGGCCAGGTTGGGCTGCCCTTCAAAGGTCACATACGATCCCTTGCCCTGCATGCCGGTGCCCACGCATCCGAAAATGACCGGAAGGGTGCGGGCTTCGTCCAGCGTGATGCCGCGTGAGGCGAAGCGGACCAGCGATCGGGCCATGGCGGCTTCCATGTTCATGAACTGGGGCTGGCCGCTGCCGTGACGAACCACTTCCACCGCCTTTTCAAGATAGGACGGCTTCATCTTCGGCGTGTAGAACAGCGCCAGAGTGGGCTGGATGTTGTGCATGGCGATCTGGGTGTCCATGATCAGTTCTTCCAGCTCGTTGGACGCATCATCGCCTTCGGCGGTGTAGCCGCCCAGAGAAATGGTCTGCCCCGTGTGGCCGGAGAAGGCCTTGGCATAGGCGTCGCCCTGGTACACGGCGATTTCAAGATGCTTGACCCACTGGCACTTCAGCAGGGAGAGCACCTGTTCCTTGGTCAGGTTTCCTTCGTCGATGTCCTTCTTGTAGAAGGGATACATATACTGGCCGTAGCGTCCCAGGGAATGGCCGCAGCCGCACTGTTCGATTTCAATACAGCAGTGCGTGAACCAGAAGGACTGCACAGCTTCACGGAAGTTGCGCGCCGGGTACTCGGGAACCCTGCGGCAGACTTCGGCGATCTCCATGAGTTCGGCCTTCTTCTTTTCGTCGGTTTCCGCCTTGGCTGTTTCTTCGGCAAGATCCGCGTAACGGTGCGCGTAGGCGATCACCGCGTTGAGGGAAATCTTGCAGGCCCGGTAAAACTCGATTTTGGACCAGTTTGTCGCATGCTTGGGCAGAGCCTGATACGCGGCGTCCACTTCCTCAAGGAGACCGCGTATGCCCTTGTTGAGCACAGCGGGGTAGTCGGCCACGCCGGAACCGGTGGAGTTGTCGTTGACCGGGTAGATCCAGCCGCACTTCACCAGCAGTTCCGCGTTCTTGCCGTACAGCTCCTTGTAGAGCTTGTTGGCGCGGTCATAGGTGGTCTTGCCTTTCCATGTCTTGTATACCTTTTTCAGGATATCCTTGGTTTCATCGGAAAAGCGCACTTCCCCCAGAGAGGAAAGGGCCAGCTTTTCGGAATCCAGGTCATCCTTGACCCAGTTGCACTGCCATTCCGGGTAGGCGTAAATCATGGCGCGGCCGCCGGCCAGACTTCCCACGATGGGGTTGCCGTCCAGATAAATCTTCTTGTTGGTCAGCACCTTTTCAAACAGCTTGGCGCGGGTGATAAACACGCTTTCACCCTTGCACTCGTCATACGTTTCCACCAGAAACTTCAGACGCTCGGGGTCCATGTTCTGCGACGTATCAAGCAGAGCGGCCTTCTGATCGCTGATGCGCTGTTCCAGATCATTCCAGTTAATTGCGTATCCCATGACAAGCCTCCTGGCGTTTTGTTTCCCAGAGTAGATTCGCTGTGATTTTTTTTGCAAAGTCACAGCGGAAAGACACGTTCGCTCCGGCATGTAACAGCGCAAATACATTGCGCTTATGCCTTCGCGGCGGCCGCCCGCTCCCGCGGTCGGCAGAGCATTTTCAACGTGAAAATACTCTATGAAGAAGAAACTCCATATTTCCTTTGCGCTCCCCCTTCTGCAAATTACTTGCCAAAATGATGAGCAATACAATATGCTGAAAAACAAGGATATTTTTTAACAAATATTACGATTGCCCGTTTTTTTCGGAAATTTGGAGAATGTGTACCGGAATACGGGCCTTCTTTCGTGAACAGCGGTACAACGTGTACTGAAAACGGTACACTTGGCGCAAACAGGCATGAACGGAGGAAACGCCGACGAATCCCATGAATGTTATGTGCGCGCCGCATACGGCGCGAAAAATGCATGACCGTGAGAACGGAGGCGGAAGGAATGCCCTCATGGCTCAAGCATCAACACATAGTCACCAGGGAGAGAAAAAATGAACGGCATTGTCTATAATATTCAGAGGATGTCCACCAAGGACGGGCCGGGGTTGCGCACAACCGTGTTTCTCAAGGGATGTCCGCTGCACTGCCCCTGGTGCAGCAATCCGGAATCCCAGAGTTTCAAGCCGCAGCTCATGCTTTTCGCCAACCTCTGTTCCGGATGCGGAGCGTGCGAAAAGGTTTGCCCGCACGGCGCTGTGGTTCGGTTGGGCGATACGTATAATCGGGATCGTTCCCTGTGCACGGATTGCGGGGCCTGCGCGGAGGTCTGTCCCACGAGGGCGCGGGAGATGTCCGGAAAGCGCATGAGTGTGGAAGAGGTGATGCGCGTTGTGGACAGCGACAGCCTGTTTTATGGAAATTCGGAAGGCGGCGTCACGTTCGGCGGCGGCGAGCCGACAGCCGCCGGGGATTTCCTGCTGGAACTTCTCGATGCGTCGGTACGGCGGGGCTACCATGTCTGCCTGGATACCTGCGGCGTATGCGATCCGGATCGGTTCAGGACGATCATGGAACGGGTCGAGCTGTTCCTGTATGACTGCAAACACATGGACCCGGAGGAACACAAACGCCTGACCGGACGCGATAACGCGGTGATTCTGGAAAATCTGCGCAATATCTTCGCCGCGGGGAAGGCTGTGCGCATCCGGGTTCCGCTGATGCCCGGCATCAACGATACGGAAGAGAACATCGCGGCCATGGCGGAATTTCTGCGCCAGTACGGGAAACATGAGGTTGACGTGCTGCCCTGCCATACTTTCGGGCACAGCAAATATGCCGCGCTGAATCTGCCGGACCCGGTGATGAAGCCCTATCAGCCGGAGGAGCTGACGGCCGCACTGGAGCGTTTTGCCCGGCATGACCTCAAGGTGACCATCGCCAGGTAGCATGCGGCGAAACTCGTATCTGTTCTTCCTGTCCGCGGGGCATGTCCCCCCGCGCCACGGGCTCCGCCGGAGCGGTTTGCCGCCGATGAAACTCCCCGCGCCGATAATGGCGCGGCGTTCAGAGGTTCCGTCTTGACATCCTCCCCGGACTTCAGGCCGGGGAGGATGTCAATTTTCTTATCCATTTTCTGCCGGATGACTTCAATTTTATCAATAATATAACGTAGTTATTGGGGACAAAAAGGCGCAACCGCGTATGCCGCAGTTGCTGCAACCGCCGCAGGAGGCGATAAGCCGTGAAGCCGCATAGCGCGGAGTCATCCTTCCCTGTCTACAAAAAAATCTTGTACGGAAGGTTGAATTCTTCCCCGAGACGCTTGGCCATTTTTGTGGAAATCGGGCGCTTGCCGCTTTCCATTTCGGAAATCGCATTTTGGCTGACGCCAAGGCGAGCGGCCAGTTCCGCCTGTGTGATGTCCTCCTTGCCGCGCAAGCCGCGCAAGGCCATAGCCGGACTGGCGTCAGGAAAAACTTCCTCCGCTGTTACCCATTCTTCTCCTTCCTCATTGAGACGCCGAACCTTGTGCCCTGCCAGAGTAAGGACGCCACGAATAACTTCGGCAACCTTCATAATACTCGCCGGAGGGACGGTAAGCTGGATCACGCCGCGTCCTTCCTCGTCGGAGCGAAGCTTCATTTCTGCCAACATGGGATTCCTCCGTTCATTTGTAACGGCTGTAGTCAACCTTTTCATGTGTACCGGCAAATTGAATTTCCAGTACGCGGACAACCTTATCAATAACCTGCCAGACGACCACATAGGTCGGATGCCCTTTATTCAAATGGCAATGGTAGTGGCCGGATTTGCTGCCGACAATTTTGCTGTAATTCGGCCAGCCGGTGACAACCGGGCCTCTGTTTTCGAGGTCTTTCCGCAGCAAATACAGTATGTCGGCTATGGCCGGAGGCAGTTTGGCTTTTTGCTTTTCGGCCTTGCGGCTGAAAATGACTGTCCACGGTTGGATGTCGTCAGCGTCCTTCATAGGACAGTCCTAAATGTAAAATGGTATAATGTCAACAAAATATACTATTTTTGGTATTTTTATCAAGCGCGCCGTACCCCCTCTCCCTTCAGGGGGAGCATATACGACGCGTCCTGACCGGCATTTTTGCCTTTCCGCCTTTTGTGTGCCGACAGGTGACACGGCGGCAGGGCCTGCCGTGTCAGCCTGTGGAG